>CANMAT010000141.1 GCA_947494865.1 Deltaproteobacteria bacterium | reverse complement strand
GGGGCGAGTCGTACCCCGCGCGTAGACGAACTTCTGCTGTTACCGTCGCCGCCGTGCGCGCTCGATGGCTCCTCGTCTTCGCGACCCATTGTGGTGCCTCGACGGGGGCCTCCGTCGCCACGCGCGACGCCGCCGTCGACGCGCCCGCCTCGTGCCTCCCGCCGTGCCTCGCCCAGGCGCTCGCGCCCTGCGGACCGCCGTCGGGGAGCTGTGTCGCCTACATCACCGCGGCCCCCGACAACTGGCGCCGCTGCTTCGACCACGGGCTCGTCGTCGAGGCGCAGCCGATGGGCGGACACCGTTACAGCGACGCCTGCCGCACGCGCTGACGCGACAGAGCGCAGGCGCCCCCTCGGCGACGAGCCCCTACGCCCGCCCCATGCGTCGGGCTCATGCCCCAGAGGAGGTGAGCGCGCTGAATGCATGGCCCCTCCGAGGGCAGCGTCGCCACGCGGTCACGGCGGCCAGCGTGGCCCCGACGAGCGCGGGCGCCAGCCCTTCGGAGACGAAGCCCTTCGCTACAAGGACGATGAAATACGTACGATATTCCTACTGCAATCGAGGACGCCGCGCCTCGATGACCAACGCACCCTTTACGCGTCGGTGAGGGCGACCTCGGCGTCGGCGACGATGATGCCACCGGGGGGGAGGCGCTACGTCGAAGCACAAGGGCCTTGCGTCGGCACCGCCGAGGCGCAACACCCGGGCGATGGATTGGGACGACGTGCGGCACTTCCTCACCCTGGCGCGGTCGGGCTCGGTGCGGGCCGCGGGGGCCTCCCTGGGCGTGAGCCACTCGACAGTGGCCCGCAGGGTCGAGGCGCTGGAGGGCCGCCTCGGCGCGCGGCTCTTCGACCGCACCCGCGACGGATTCACGCTGACCGCGGCGGGACAGCAGATGATGCCCGGGGCCGAGCGCGTCGAGCGCGAGATGGACGACCTCGCGCGCAGCGTGGTCGGCGCCGACGTGCGCCTGGTCGGCACCGTCGCCCTCACCTGCAGCGACAACTACGTCGCCGGCCTGCTCCTGGGCGAGCTGGCCGCGTTCTGTCGCACCTATCCCGGCATCGAGCTCGGCGTCACCGTAGACGCTCGGCCCTTCGACCTCTCGCGGCGCGAGGCCGACCTGGCCCTGCGCGTGTTGACCCGCGGCACGCAGCCGCCGGAGCACCTGGTCGGGGCGAGGCTGCTCCCGGTCGTGATGGCCAGCTACGTCGCGAGGGCCCACGCCGACCGCGCAGACCCCGAGCACCCCGGCGCGACGACCCGATGGCTCTCCTTCGAGCCGCGAAGGATCCACGAGGCGATGATCGCCGCGAGCAGCTACCCCGACGTCGCCCCGTGGGGCAGCTTCTCGACGCTCGAGCTGCTGGTGCTCGCCGCCCGCGAGGGCCTCGGGGCGGTGATGCTGCCCACCTACGTCGGAGACCGCGAGCCCGCGCTGCGTCGCCTCGCCAACCCCGACCTGCACCCCGTGGCCGACCTCTGGATGCTCAGCCATCCGGACCTGCGAGACAACGGGCGCCTCCGGGCGCTGCGCGACTGCGTGCGGCGCGCCCTCTTGCAACAGCGGCCGCTCTTCCAGGGAGAACGGTGGTGCGACGATGCACCCGACGGTCCCGGAAACAGCCCGGGCACCGCCGCGGGGCCGCGCGTAGGTTGAGCGCACACCCCCCGCAACCGGCGCCCTCCATGACCACCGACATCGCCTTCTGGAACCACATCGCCGAGAAGTACGCGAGCAGGCCCGTCGACGACCCCGCGGCCTTCGAGCGCAAGATCGCCCTCGCGCTCGCGAAGATCAAGCCGAACGACAAGGTGCTTGACATCGGCTGCGGCACCGGGTCTCTCGCGCTCCGCCTGGCCGAGAGCGGGGCGCAGGTGCACGGGCTCGACTACTCCGCCGCGATGATCGACATCGCGAAGGCGAAGGCCGCGGCGCAGCGGGCCGACACCGTGACCTTCCACCTCGGCGCCTTCGACGAGCGCTTCACGGTCTTCGGCCCCGCGAGCCTCGATGTCGTCTACGCGGGCAGCCTGCTGCACCTGGTGGCCGACCGCCCCGCGGTGTTGCGCCAGATCTTTCGCGTGTTGAAGCCCGGCGGAACCTTCTTCTCGTCCACCGTGTGCCTCGGCGAGTCGTGGGTTCCGTACACTCCCCTCCTGCGGGTGATGCGCTGGCTCGGCAAGGCCCCGTCGGTGCAGACCCTGACGCGCGCCACGCTGCGAGGCGAGCTCGCGCAGGCTGGCTTCGTCGACCTCGATGAGCCCGACGTCGGCGCGGCGGCCACCCTCGCCTTCGTGGTCGCCACGCGCCCCTGAGCGCGCGCTCGGCGATCGCGAACGACAGCGCGACGGGGCGACGGGCGGCGCCGGGCGCCATCGACGCTTGACAGGAGCGAATCGATGGATGCCCTATCGCGTCGTGTCGTTGCGGCTCATGCCCGGAGACGTTCTGGGCGCGTTCGAGGTGGTCAGCTTCATCGCCGAGGGCGGCATGGGGGCGGTATACCGCGCGAAGAACCGGCTCACCGGAGAGCCGCGCGCGATCAAGGTGATCCTGCCGGCGCTCGCCGCGCAGAAAGACTTCGTCGAGCGGTTTCTGCGCGAGGTGACGCTCGCGGCCTCCGTCGATCACCCCAACCTCGTGCGCGTGTTCGAGCCTGCCACGGAGGGCGACACGATCATCCTCCCGATGGAGCTCCTCGAGGGTGAGGCCCTCGATGCGCGGCTGCGGCGCGTGGGCCCCCTCGCGCCCGACGAGGTGATCCGTCTGCTGCTGCCGCTGTGCCGCGCGGTGTCGGCCGTCCACGCGCGGGGGATCATTCACCGTGATCTCAAGCCGTCAAACTGCTTTCTCGCGCGGCAGCGCGGCGCGGTGGTACCCAAGGTGCTCGACTTCGGCGCCGCGCGCCTCATCGACCGCGCCGACGACGAGAGCACCCCGCACGGCAACGTGGTCGGGACGCCCTTCTACATGGCCCCCGAGCAGGCCGAGGGGCGTCGCGACATCGACGGCGCCGTCGATCAATACGCGCTCGGCGTGATCGCGTATCAGCTCCTCACGGGCAAGCGCCCCTACGAGAACGACGACGCCGGGCACGCGCTCGTGAAGTGCCTCCGGGGCGCGCCCTATCCGCGGCCGCGCGCCCTCGATCCTACGATCCCTGCCCCGCTCGACGCGGTGATCATGCGGGCCCTC
Organism: Deltaproteobacteria bacterium; assembly: GCA_947494865.1. Lineage (GTDB taxonomy): Bacteria > Myxococcota_A > Polyangia > Polyangiales > CAISKJ01. The sequence continues at coordinate 4,943 of CANMAT010000141.1, read as the reverse complement.
GAGCGCGACAAGGCCCGTCGCTTTCCGTCGATCGAGGCCTTCGCGGCGGCGCTCGCGCAGAGCTGCGACCAGGAGGTCACCACGGTGGGGCTCACCGCGCGCGATCTCGAGGCGGTCTCCACCGAGACCTCGCTCGTCGTCGCGTCGGTGCTCCCCGCGAGCGACGACGGGACCACCACCGTGGGCGCGCGTACGCGCCCCGTGCTCGCCCTCGCCTTCGTGGCCTCGACGCTCGCAGTGCTCGCGTGCTGGCAGGTGCTGTCGGCCCCTCGCGGGCAGCTTCGTCACGTCGTGCGCGCGCGCTTCAATCTCCCCGCGCAGGCTGCCGCGGCGCCCGCGGTGCCCCCGGCGCCGACGCCTCGGAGCGCGCCGCCGCCGCCCGCCGTACCCGCAGGGCCCGCGGCGGTCACTGCGCGGCCCTCCGCGGCGCCGGTCGCGGCGCTACGGGTCGACGCGCCGCCGCGCCGGGCGCCCCGTCGCGTCGCGGTGGATCGCACGCCCGGCGCGCGCCCGCCGGCCGTCGAGGCGCGCGTGTGCGTGCCGCGGCCGGGGGTGCCGTGTCTCTAAACGGACGCTCTCCTCGCGCGGCGTCGCTCGTCTGCGCGCTGCTGGTCTCGGCGGTCGCGCGGCCGTCCTTCGGCGAGGCGCCGCGCTGCGACGGCCACGCCCTCGAGGCCTCGCGGCGCGCACACGCCGACGGCCTCGCGCACTACCGTCGCGCCACCGGACGCGACATCGACGCGCGCGAGATGGAGCTCGCCCTCGCCGCGTTCGACGTTCAGTGCGCCACGGGCGACGAGACCGCGCTCGAGCTCCGTGCCTACGCGCTCGCGGGCCTGCGCCGCTTCGTCGACGCCGCGGAGAGCCTCGACGCGTACCTCGTCGCGCACCCGCTCACGACACTCACGCCCGAGGCGGGCGCGCGCGTCGCGGAGCAGCGCGCGCAGATTCTCGCCCAGGTCGCCACGCTCTCGGTCGCGTGCAGCGTCGACGGCGCCACGGTCACCCTCGACGGTCGCGCCGTGGGCGTGACGCCCATCACCGATCAGCGCCTTGCCGAAGGCGAGGTCTCGCTGCGCGTCGAAGCGCGCGGCTACGAGGCCGAGACACGCATCGTGCGCCTCGCGGCGGGATCCTCGCGCAGCGAGCCCTTTGTACTCCGCGCGATCCCGCCTCCGCCTCCGCCTCCGCCTCCGCCTCCGCCTCCGCCTCTGCGGATCGTTCGGCCCCGCATCGTCGCTCCGGTCGTGGCTCCGCCGCGCGAGGTGGAGCCGCCGCGCGAGGCCCCTCTCGCATCGTCGTCGGTCTCGGGCGCCGTCATCGGGAGCGCCGTGGGGGCAGGCGTGATGGCCCTCGCTGGCGTGGGCTTCACGGCGTGGCGCATCGAGCGCACCGACGCGTACGAGCGCGTCTGCTACGACCCGCGCGCGGTCCTCTGCGACGCGGCGCTCGCCGAGCGTGATGCGGCCGGGGCACTTCAGATCACGTCCTTCGTCGCGGCCGGCGGCCTGGCGGCGCTGGCGCTGATCCTCTGGCGAACGGGCTCGAACCCGTCGGAGCGCACGCACGCAACGCTGTGCCTGCCGACGACGAACGGTCTCGGCTGCGTGCTCGCGTTCTAGGGTCGGTCCCCGCAGTCGGACCGAGCGGGCGAAACGAGATGCGAGCATCACAAGGCGCCGTGGCGAATACGGGCCGTCTGCCCGTCGAGAGGCGACAACGCAGGCGTGGAATAACTGCCCCGGAGCGCGTTACAGTCGCGGCCGTGAAGGGCACGCGTCGCGCCATCTGTTCCGCGCTCTTCGTGGCCCTCGGGTGGGGGTGCAGCACGCCGTACATCCCCGACGCGGGCAAGGTCGACGACGCGCCGAAGGCCGACGTCGAGACGCCACACGACGCAGAGCAAGCCCCTGACGCCCCCTCGATCGACGTGTCACCGATGGACGCGGTCATCGACGGCGCGGAGGCCTCGGTCGACGCGCTCCCGCTCTCCGATGTTGCAGACGCAGCTACAGAAGACACACGCGACGCGACCCTCGGTGGGAGCTCCGATGCCCTCGCCGACGCGGGCCCCGATGCCCTCGCCGACGCGGGCTCCGATGCCCTCGCCGACGTCCGCTTCGATGTCCTCTCCGATGGGGCGACGGACGTGCGCCCTGATGCGCCCTCGTTCGATGTGTCTGCCTCCGACGTGGCCGCCGACGTCGCCATCGAAGTGGTTGCGCCGCCCTGCGTCGCGGGCTCGGCGTTCATCGCCGCGGGCAGCTTCATGATGGGGAACGATCTGCTCGCGTTTCCGAGGGCGACCCCTGTGCATCTCGTGAGCCTGTCGGCCTTCTGCATCGACGTAACGGAGGTGACGGCAGCAGCCTATGCGGCATGTGTGAGCGAGCGCCGCTGCGTTTCGGCAGACTCCGCCGCGGGCTGCAACGGGCCCGTGCCCGCGCGTGCGATGCACCCCATCAACTGCGTCGACTGGGCGCAGGCGCGCGCATACTGCCAGCGCCACGGCGGAGACCTCCCCACCGAGGCCCAGTGGGAGTTCGCAGCGCGCGGCCCGGCGACGCGCGATTACCCCTGGGGCGACGACGCCACCGCCGCGGCGGCCTATGCGTGCTGGAGCGGCGGGCGAGCCTCGACCTGCCCGGTGCACGCCCACCCGATGGGTGACACGCCGACGGGGGTGGCCGATCTCGCCGGCAACGTGCGCGAATGGGTGCTCGACTGGTACGCGGTAGCGTATCCGACGACGCCTGTGATGGATCCGACGGGCGTCTCGACGGGCACGACGCGCGTGCGTCGCGGCGGGAGCTGGGAGGCCGATACGAACCCGCCGCGCGCGGTCAACGCAGCGTATCTGGGTGGTTCCGGCGCGCCGACGGAGCGCCTGGCCCAGGTGGGCTTTCGCTGTGTGTATCCCGCGCGGCGCTGATCGGCGCGCAGACCGCCACCCGCTCCCTCGTCGCTGACCGACGCGTAGCGTGCATCGCCGCGTCGAAGACACGCGCTCGACGGTCACCGGCGTATCGTGCGGGAGATCACGTCGAGGCGGCGCGAGAGGCCCGTCACCCTCTCACCGCCCGCGCTCTCGCCGCAGCCGATCCTTCACCGCGCGTCCGCGCGCTTCGAGCAGCGGCTTGAGCCGCTTGCGCAGCCCCGGGAGCAGATACCCCAGCGTCGCGAGGCGGCCTCCTCCCTCGGGAAACTGTCGCTCGACGCGCCCGTCGTGCGCGCAGTCGAGCACCATGCGGGCGACGTCTTCCGCGGTGCACATCGTCTGGCTGAACACGATGTCTTCGACGCGATCGATCTCGTCCATGATGAAGCCCGTGTCGATGGGCCCTGGGCTCACGAGGCTCGCCCGCACCCCGCGCTCGCCCACCTCTTGCGCGAGCGCGATGCTGAACGCGCGCAGCCCGAACTTCGTCGCCGAATAGGTCGCCGCGCCGTCGAGCGGAACCTTGCCCGCGAGGCTCGCGATCTGCACCGCGAAGCCCCTGCGCGCCAGGAGGTGCGGCAGCGCGAGGCGCGTGAGCGCGATGGGCGCGCGGAGGTTCACGTCGACCATCGCCGCGAGGTCGTCTGCCGTGTTGCGCTCCACGGGGCCGCGGTGGTGCAGGCCCGCGTTGTTCACCACGCCGTCGAGCGCTCCGAAACGCGCGACGGTGCGCTCGACGAGGCCCGCGAGCGCGCTCCGGTCGGCCACGTCGGCGGCGATGCAGAGCGCGCGGTCGAGCCCCTTCGCGGCCTCTTCGAGCGGGCCCATGCGTCGGGCGACCATCGCCACGTTGGCGCCCTCGGCGTGAAAGGCATGGGCGACCGCGCGGCCGACGCCGAGCGAGGCTCCGGTGATGAGAACGGTCTGACCCACGAATCGACGCGATGCGGTGCTCATGCGCGCGGAGAGTGCCCCGTCGAGCGCCGCAGCGGTCGGAGAAAGACGGCGCGGGCGGTGGCGTCGCGCGCGACGGTTCACGACGCCGACCCCGGCGTGCGCTGCGCCTGCGACGTCGGGGCGTGAGGCCACTGCTGCGCCGCACCATGCGGTCGCTTGCCGCTCTGCTCTCCGCGAGCTCGCCGCTCTACATTGCCTCGCAGGAGTACCGCCATGCGCACCCTCGTCGTCGCCGTCACCCTCGTGGCCCTCACCGCGTGCACCGTCCGCCACCTCCCTCCGCCCGCCGCCCCGCAGCGCAGCGGCGCGGCGCTCGACCCCCCGCGCGCGCCCACGGCCGAGGAGGGGACGGTAACCCTCGACGCCGACACCCCTGCGCGCGTCGAGCTCGTCACGCAGCGCCAGCAGATCGACGCATCGATGAACCCCTGGGGCGCGCAGCAGGGGTGGTCCGGCGGTCCGCTCGTCGGACAGCTCACGGTGCGCCCGCTCTGCGAGACGCCCTGCGCGGTCAACCTCCCGCGGGGCCAGCACGAGCTCCTCTTCAGCAACCTCGACCTCTCCACCGGGAGAACGAGCGTCGCCAGCGTGCGCGTCGGCGAGCGCCCCACCGTGGCGCGCCACACCCTGGGGCGCCAGACCAACTCCGTCGGCGGACTCATCGGCGCGCTCCTCCTCGGCGGGCTCGGCCTGAGCGGCGCGGCGCTCGGCGGCATGCTGATGGCCTTCGGCACCGATGAGAGCGGCGCCGACCTGCGCCCCGCGGGCGGCGTCGTGCTCGGCGTCGGCGTGGCCATGGGCATCGGCGCGTGGGTGCTGGGCGAGGTCAGCCGACCGACGATGCAACCCGGCGCCACCACGCAGTGGACGCCCTGAACACCTGAATCTCCGCGCGTGGAGGAGGCGCGCGCCACTCCGCCGTGACGTGCGCGCCGCCGTACGAGCGCCTCGTCCCGCGGCGGGCCCCGCTCGTGGGTCGCGCGCGCCCCTTCGTACGAAGCGCAGTTGCACTCCCCCGCGACGCGGTGCTCTACCGTGGCAGCCAATG
>CANMAT010000140.1 GCA_947494865.1 Deltaproteobacteria bacterium | reverse complement strand
TTGTAGCGCCCGGGGAGGTCGGCGCCCGACGCGAAGGAGAACAGCGTGGGCACCGTGCCCATGATGCCGAGCGCGGCGAGGTCGGCGCGGCCGTCGCCGTTTACATCGGTCTGCGCGCGGTAGCTCGTGTCGGTGCCGAGCGATGCGGAGGGCGTACGAAAGTACCAGACGGGGCTCGCAGGCCCGACCTGCGCACCCGACGCATCGACGGGCACGACGCGCCAGAACACCCGGGCGTTCGCAAAGACGTTGGGCCACACCAGAGACGTGTCACCGGTTGGAAGCGCTCTGGAGATCCCCAGCATCTGCGCGCAGTTGCGGTCTGCGCAGAGGTCGACGCGCACGCGCGCGGCGCTGCCGAGCTGCCAGCGCAGCGTGGGTCGCAACGTGGTGATGCGCCCCAGCGACATGGGCGCCACGAGGCGCGGCGGGACGAAGGGCGCGTCGGCCGAGGCCTGCGCGTCGGTCGCGGCGTCGGTCGCGGCGTCGGTCGCTACGAAGGGGAGCTTCTTGCCGCCGTCGAGCTCGCCGCCGCCAGCCTGCCCCGTCACGTCGGTGAGCCGCTGCGGAATCACCTCGTCGGAGACGCACACGCGCGCGTCGCCGCGGCACGTGGTGCCCGGCGGGCATTCGAGCCCGCGGCAGATGTTGGGGAGGTACAGGGGCAGGCGGAGCGATCGATCGGCGAGGAAGCCCGAGAGGGCGCTGCGCTGCACGAGCGTCTCGCTGCGCGAGTTGAGCGCGCGCGCGATGATGCGCACCCGCCGCGAGAGGTCGCCGCCGGCGGGCACGACGCCGAACGACAGCGGCAGCCGCACGGGGCCCGTGGGCACCAGTTCGAAGGAGCTGAAGCCGCGCCGCACGCCGTCCGGGGTTTGCGCCTCGATCTGGATGCTGCGCAGGTCGTCAGCTTCCGTGAGGTTGGTGTCGACGACGACCACGAGCTGTGTGCTCGGCACCTCGCGGCACGCCAGAACGATGCACGAGAGGGCGAGCGGGGGAATCCTCGAGCGAAACAGTTTCATCGTTTTCTCGGCGCGATGAGAGGGGCCGCGGCTTCACCAGTTCATGACGCGAACGCGCGCTGCGGGCGCAGGCGGGGGCGGCGGCGCAGGCGGGGGCGCAGGCGGGGGCGTTGCTTCGTCCAGGCGCGCGCGGACGCGCCCCGACGCGGCGCTCGCAGCGCGGCCCGCGCGCGGCACCAGCCGCGGCACGGCGACGCGTGGCTCTCCGGCGTCGGGCGCGGCGTCGCCCGCGTCGACCATGGGCGGCGGCTCGGCGGCCGGCCCGAGGGGAACGTGACGGCGCCACAGTCGCATCGAGGACGCCACGGTGCCGCTCGTGTGGTTGGCGCCGTCGCCCGCGAAGGTCGCGAGCGCGAGGCCGACGAGCAGCACGGCGGCCGACGCGACCGCCACGCGCACCGCCCACCGCGGCGTCGACGGGGCGCCCGCGGGACGCGACGACGCAGCGGGCGCCGTGGCGACCTCGTCGATGCGGGTGCGAGGCACGGCGACAGCGGCCGGCGGGGCTTCGCACGGGGCGGCCTCAGCGGTGTCGGTTTGCGCGTCGGCGCGCGCGGGCGCGAGCGCTGCGGCGAGCGACGCGACGTGGGGAGCGGGGCGCTCGACGAAGGCGCGCACGCCCACCTGCGCGAAGCACGGCCGCAGGGCGCCGAGAAACGCCGCCATGGTGGGCCAGCGGGCGGCGCGATCGCGCGCGAGGGCCCCCTCGACGGCGAGCGCGAGGGGCCGCGGAAGGTCGGGGAGCGCCTCGCTGAGCCGGTCGGGGTCGCGCAGCATGAGCATGCCGAGCGCTTGCATCGACGACTCGGCGGGGTAGGGCAGGCGCCCCGTGAGGGCTTCGAACCAGAGCACCCCCATGGACCAGACGTCGGCCTGCGGGCCGACCTCCGCCGCGTTGGTGGCCTGCTCGGGGGCCATGTACGCGGGCGTGCCCATCGACTGGCCGGTGGCCGTGGCGCGCGAGCCGTCGTCGAGCTTGGCGATGCCAAAATCGAGGAGCTTGGCGACCTCGTTGCCCGTGTCGTTGTCGCGCGCGAGAAAGATGTTCTCGGGCTTGATGTCGCGGTGCACGATGCCGCGCTCGTGGGCGAGGCACAGGGCCTCCATGATGGGGAGGAGCATCGCGGCGGCGTTGTCGGCCGAGAGGGGGCCCTCGCGGTCGAGCAGGTCGCTCATGGGCTCGCCGTGGAGGAACTCGAGCACCAGGTAGGCGGCACCGTCGGCCTCGCGGCCCATGTCGAGCACATCGACGACGTTGCGGTGATCGAGCGCCGCCGCCGCGCGCGCCTCGCGCATGAAGCGGGCGACGATGGCCTCGCGCTGGGAGAGGTGCGGGTGCAGGAGCTTCACCGCGACGCGGCGTCGGGTGAACTCGTGGCGCCCCTCGTACACCACGCCCATGCCGCCCTCGCCCAGCATGCGAACGAGAAGATATTTCTCCGCGAGAAGCGTGCCTACCCGCTCTTCGTTTGTAAGAATCGGCACGGGAACCTTCTCGAACGCCCGACGATGTGCGTGTTTGCCCTTATACGAAGCACGCAGAAGAGTATCTGCGCGATAGAAACCCTAACACCGTCCACAGGTCAAGAAGTGGCGCGGCCCCGACGGAGCGCGCAGCGCGGGTGAGCGCGAACGAGGGCGCGCGACCGCATCGCGCGCACGCAGGTCGATGACCTCGCGGGCAGGTGACGAAGGGCTTCTCGCGCGGTCGCACCCGCCGCCTCGGGTTCCAGGCGCCTGGAACTGCGCTTCCAGGCGCCTGGAACTGCGCTTCCAGGCGCCTGGAACACACGCTCCGTCGCGCTTGCTTCGCCCCCCGGGCGGCCCCATCTCTACGTGTTTTCGCGGCGTTTCTCGCGCTCGCAACGCGGCGAGACACCATGTACAGTCCGCCGCCCGAAAGACCAGCCACCCACGATGATCCAGTCGCCTTTCGCCTTCACGGCCACGCTCTCCGATCGCCCCATCACCCCCGGCGCCAGCGCCTCGGCGCCCAGGCGCCTCGCCCTCGGCGTGCCCGGGTTTACCTACGCGTCGATCCGCGACGTGGCCTCGCTCCCGAGGCTCACGGCGGCGTTCGACGCCTTCGCCCGCGCCCAGCTCGACGAGGCGGCGTGGGCCCTCTTCACCCGCTACCGCGCCACGCGCGGCGAAGGGATGAACCCCGAAGAGGTCTCCGAGGCCCTCGTGAAGGCCGCCCCCGCGGTGGCGGGCTTTCTCGCCGCCCTCTTCGGCATCGAGGTGGGCCGCGAGGGCCTGCGCGCCGACGTCACGCGCGAGAGCGTGGTGTTCGACTTCAAGCGCGACTTCGTGAAGAAGCGCACCGCGAAGCGCAAGCGCACCGAGCTCGACGGGCTCGACCAGGCCGCCCGCGCGGCCCTCGACGCCGACGCGCGCGCCGTGCTCACCGCCGCCACCGGCGCCCCCGACCAGTGGAACGACGAGCGCGAGGTGGCCCTCGCCGTGCTGCCCCTCGTGCGCGCCGAAGACCTCTTTCGCAAGGCCCTCGCCCGCGGCGGCGTCACCGTCGGCGCCGACGACTACGACCGCGCCCGCGCCCTCGCCGAGGCCCTCCGCGCGCGCCTCGGCGACGCGCTCCCGGCGGCCATCAGCGACGAGACCGGGGCCGCCCAGGTGTACGCCGCCGCGCTCGACGTGATCGACCGCTGGTGCCTCCTGCGCCTCACCGACCACCACTATGACAACCACTGGGTGTCGCTGCGCCTGCCGAAGACGCTCGACCACCAGAACCTCGTCGCCCTGCGCCGCCCGCGCAAGGAGCTCCCCGAGGCCATGGTGGGCGCCCACGAGCGCCGCGAGCGCGACGGCTTCGCCCTCACCGACCGCCGCGCCCCGCTGCGCCCCGTGCAGGGCGAGGTCGACTACTGCCTCTACTGCCACGACCGCGACAAAGACTCTTGCTCCAAGGGCCTTCACAACAAAGACGGCTCGCTCAAGGCCAACCCTCTGGGCATCGCCCTGGCGGGCTGCCCCCTCGAGGAGAAGATCTCCGAGGCGCACTTTCTCAAGCAGTCGGGTGAGACCCTCGCGGCCCTCGCGGTGATCATGGTCGACAACCCCATGCTCCCCGGCACGGGTCACCGCATCTGCAACGACTGCATGAAGGCCTGCATCTATCAGAAGCAGGAGCCCGTAAACATCCCCCTCATCGAGACGTCGATTCTCACCGACGTGCTGGGGCTGCGCTGGGGCTACGAGGTGTACGACCTCCTCACGCGGTGGAACCCGCTGCGCGTCGAGCGGCCCGAGGCGCTCCCCTACAACGGCCGCAACGTGCTCGTGGTGGGCCTCGGCCCCGCGGGCTACACCCTCGCGCACTACCTCTCCAGCGAGGGCTTCGGCGTGGTGGGCGTCGACGGCCTCAAGATCGAGCCGCTGCCCGCGACGCTCCTCGATCACCCGGTGGAGAACATCGCCGACATCACCGTCGAGCTCGACGAGCGCGTGCTCCTCGGCTTCGGCGGCGTGAGCGAGTACGGCATCACGGTGCGGTGGGACAAGAACTTCCTCACCATGGTTTACCTCACGCTCGCGCGGAGGAATAACCTCTCCATTCAGGGCGGCGTGCGCTTCGGCGGCACGCTCGACCTCGACGACGCGTGGCGCCTCGGCTTCGACCATGTGGCCATCGCGTCGGGCGCGGGCAAGCCCACCCTCGTCGACATCCCCAACGGGCTCCTCCGGGGCATTCGTCAGGCGTCGGACTTTCTCATGGCCCTGCAGCTTACCGGCGCCTACAAGAAGTCGTCGCTCGCGGTGCTGCCGGTGCGCCTGCCCGCGGTGGTGATCGGCGGCGGGCTCACGGGCATCGACACGGCCACCGAGCTGCGCGCCTACTACGTGGTGCAGGTGGAGAAGCTCCTCGCGCGCCACGAGGTGCTCGCGCGCGACCTCGGCGAAGAGAGCGTGCTCTCGCAGTACACCGCCGAGGAGCGCGAGATCCTCGACGAGCAGCTCGCCCACGGTCGCGCCGTTCGCGCCGAGCGCGCCGCGGCCGCGAGCGAGGGTCGGTCGCCGCGCTTCAACGCGATGCTCGACGCGTGGGGCGGCGTCACGCTCGCGTACCGACGCACCCTCAACGACTCGCCCGCGTACCGGCTCAACCACGAAGAGGTCGAGAAGGCCTTCGAAGAGGGCGTCGTCTTCGCCGAGAAGCTCTCGCCCAAAGAGGCCGTGGCCGATGAGTATGGCGCCGTCAAGGCGATGCGCTTCGACCGCATGGACGTGCGCGAGGGCAAGCTCGTGGCCACCGGCGAGGTGGTGGAGCTCCCCGCCCGTACGGTGTGCATCGCGGCGGGCACCTCGCCCAACGTCACCTACGAGCGCGAGATGCCCGGCAGCTTCGAGATGGACGCGAAGACCAAGGCCTTTCGCCAGCACCGCGTGGAGCGCGACGAGGCCGGCGCGGTGAAGACCGTCACCGACCCGAAGGGCTTCTTCACCTCGTACGTGGGCCCCAACGGGCAGGTGGTGAGCTACTACGGCGACAACCACCCGGTGTACGCGGGCTCGGTGGTGAAGGCCATGGCCTCGGCGCGCGACGGGTACCCCCACGTGAGCGCCCTCTACGCGCACGAGAGGGCCGCGCTCACGGCCGACACGCAGGGCGCGCGCGACGCGAAGTGGTCGCAGTTTCGCGCGACCGTCGAGGGCGCGCTGCGCGCCGTGGTGCGCGAGGTGCGGCGCCTCACGCCCACCATCGTCGAGGTGATCGTGCACGCGCCCCTCGCGGCGAAGAAGTTTCTGCCCGGTCAGTTCTACCGGATGCAAAACTTCGAGATGTTCGCGCCGGAGATCGACGGCACCCGCGTGGTGATGGAGGGCCTCGCCCTCACCGGCGCGTGGACCGACCCGGAGAACGGTCTCCTCTCGATGATCGGCCTCGAGATGGGCGCCAGCTCGCGCATGATGGCCATGCTGCGCCCCGGCGAGCCCGTGGTGGTGATGGGCCCGACGGGGGCTCCCACGGAGATCCCCCACAACGAGCGCGTGATTCTCGCGGGCGGCGGCCTCGGCAACGCGGTGCTGTTCTCGATCGGCAAGGCGCTGCGGGCCAACGGCTGCAAGGTGATCTACTTCGCGGGCTACCGCGACCCCGCCGACGTGTTTCGCATGGAAGACATCGAGGCCTCGGCGGACCAGGTGATCTGGGCGGCCGACCGCGGGCCCGCCATCACCCCGCGGAGGCTCCAAGACGCCTCCTTCGTGGGCAACATCGTGCAGGCGATGGTGGCCTACGCGAAGGGCGAGTTCGGCGTGCAGCGCGTGCCCTTCGCCGACTGCCAGCGCATCGTGGCCATCGGCTCAGACCGCATGATGGGCGCCGTGCGGCAGGCGCGTCACGACATTCTCAAGGCCTACCTGCGGCCCGACCACGTGGCGATCGGCAGCATCAACTCTCCCATGCAGTGCATGATGAAAGAGATCTGCGCGCAGTGCCTGCAGCGCCACGTCGACCCGGTGACCGGCAAGGCCACCGTCGTGTTCACCTGCTTCAATCAAGATCAGGAGCTCGACAAGGTCGACTTCCCGTTCTTGAACGCGCGGCTGAAGCAGGGCTCGATGCCCGAGAAGGTGGCGAGCCTGTGGCTCACTCGCCTCCTCGCGTTGCACGAAGTACCTCGGATCTGAGCTGCTCGGCGTAGCTCGGGCGCGCGCCCGCCTCGTCGTCGGCGCGCGCGCTCGGCATCTGCGACACCCGCACGCCCGTGGTCTTCGCCGTGAGCGCCTCGATGCGCGACGCGAACGCTCCCGCCGCTTCGAACTGAATCCAGGTCTTCTTGGCGCGGCCCTTCGCGTCGCGCCACTCGAGGCAGAGCGCGCGCTCGACGCCCGGCGTGAGGTACGACCGCTCGCGGCGCAGGAGGGCGCCGCGGAGCGTGTGCTTGGGGCGCCACCACCGCGACGACTCGACGCTCACCGCGGAGATGGACTCGAGGGCGATCTCGTCGGTCCACAGGCCGCGGTGCACGTGCAGGTGCGAGGGCGTGAGCACCATGCGCGTGATGTGATCGGTGAGCAGCGCGAGCAGGAGCGCCACGTTGTTGATGGCGAACCACGAGCCCAGCGCGAGGAGCATCACCGTCACGCCGGGCGCGCCGCGGTGGGCCCACATCCACGCGAGGGAGGGCCACGAGGCCGCGAGCGCGAGGAGCATCACCGCGAGGGCCGTGGCGGGCACCCACCGCGGCTGCCGCTGGCGCGCGCGGAGCACGGCGCGGTCGCCGTCCATGTACTGACGCTCGTACGCGTCGGGCGGAGACGTGGGCGGCTCGTGCTCGTCGGCCATCGGGGTCGATGGTAGCGCGATCACTCCCTCCGCGGTGGCGTCGCAGGGAGCGCTTCGAGCGTGACGGGCACATCGACCTGGGCGTTGCGGCGCATCACCTGGAGCACCAGCGTCTCGCCGGGGCGGCGGCCGGTCATCACCTCGCCGAGGTCGGTCACGTTGGTGACCCTGCGCCCGTCGACGCTCACGATCACGTCGCCGCGCTCGCCCGCGGCGAGGCCCGCGCGCTGGGCGGGGCTGCCGGGCTGCACCTCGATCACGCGCAGCCCGCCGCTGCCCACGATGGCGTCTTCGCCCATGCGAATCTCGCGGGTCACCACGCCGAGCCAGGGGCGGGCGTTCTCGGCGGCGCGCTGCGTCACGGCGCGGAGCACGTAGAGGGGCACCGCGAAGAGGCTCGCGGCCCCGGTGATGGACACGTCGCCCGCGGGCGGCACCCCCACGGCGGTGAGCGTGCCCGTCGCGGTGTGCAGCACGCCCGACCCCGCCGCGCTGCGCGGAGGAACGGGCGTGATCTCCCACGCGTCGCGGAGGAGCGCCGAGCCCGACCCCACGAACGACCGCCGCCGCGCGAGCGTGCCCACCACGGGCCGCGCGCCCGCGGCGGGGATCCACGACGCTGCGTCGCCCGAGCGCCCGTCGCGCTCGGCGAGGGTGAGCCCCTCGCTCCATCGCGCGGCGCTGCCTTCGAGCACGGCGACGCCCCACGCGGTGTCAACGGCGACGACGCGCGCGCGGTCGACGCGGCCGTCGGGGTACACCACGCGCACGTCGCGTACGCCCTGCACGTTGGCGAGGGCCGTGAGCACGCGCCCGTCGCCCGCGAGCACGACGCCGCGGCCGCGGT
>CANMAT010000139.1 GCA_947494865.1 Deltaproteobacteria bacterium | reverse complement strand
CGTCGCGCGAGACGTCGTCGCCCGCCGCGCCGCCGTCGCGGAGGGTGCGCGCGCGCGTCCACGCCTGCTCGGCGCCGTCGGCCACGCGGAGAAAGTCGGCCACTTCGGTCGCCTGCGCGCGCGCCGCGCCCGCACCGAAGGCCCGCAGTCGAGCCTCGTGGAGCATGAGCCGCGCGAAGCCCGCCGGGTCGACGCCACGGTCGGCGCACCACGCCGACAGGTCGTCGCCGCGGCGGAGGCCCCGCGCGTCGCGAAACGACACTGCCGCGGTGCGCACCGCGTGGGCCGCGGGCTGCACGCCCATGCGCTCGGCGAGGGAGAGCATGCGCTGACGCAACTCGGCGCCTTGCAGAAACGCAACGCGCTCGTCGTCGGGCATGAGCCGCACGAGGTCGAGGAGAAGGTCTTCGAGGGAGGGCGTGGCGGCCATCGGGCCGCGGACGGTAGCGCGATCAGTAGCCGCGGCGCATCACGATCGGGGCGCCGATCTCGAGCTCGCGCTCGACGCCCGTCACGATGCACACCGCGGTGCGCGGGTGCAGGGCCACCACGAGCAGCTCGCCGATGACCTCGACGGGGAGCTCGGCGTCGCCCGGATCGGGGTTCGTCGGGGGCTCGTCGGGCACGCCATCGCCGTCGCGGTCGATGGTCATGCGAATCACGCGGCCCTGGCCGTGCGCGCTCTGAATCCACGGGTCGCCGCGGCGCGTGAGAAAGAAGCGGTTGCCGAGGTGCACGCCGTCTTGCTGGCCGCGGTCGATGATCACCACGTACTGCCCGCCCACGATGGTGCGCGGGTGCGGCGTGGCCACGATGTGACCCGCGAGGTCGCGGTCGTTCGTGACGGGCGTCACGGGTTCGAACTGCCGCTGCACGATGGCCACGCGCTCGCCGCGCTCGATGGGCTCGATGGACTCGGTGATGCGCCCGGTGGCGATGTGGCGCTCGCGGTCCCACGCGTCGATCACCACGGTGCCGAGCACGCGCACCACGCGCCCCGCGTCGCGGTCCGAGCCGCGCGTGGCCTGACCGTCTTGGTAGATGGTGTAGGCCTCGCCGACGTTGGGCGCGCGGCGGTCGAAGCGCACGTAGATCTGGTCGCCCTCGGCCAGCATCATGTTGTCTTCGGGCGCGCCGTAGATCGACCCCGAGGCGTTGATGTCCTCCGGCGCGGCCCACGCCTCCTCGCGGAGAAACACGGTGCCGCGCGGCACGCGCGGGCGCCCGACGGGCACGTTGGCGCGGCCGTCGAGGCGCGGCGACGGCGCGGCGGCGATGCGCACCTCGGCGTGGTCGACGAGGCGCACCTGGTCACCGGGAAAGATCCAGTGGGGGTTGGTGATCTGCGGGTTGTGCCCCCACACGGCGGGCCACCGCCAGGGGTTCTGAAAGTAGTACCCGGTGATGTCCCACAGCGTGTCGCCGTGCTGCACGGTATGAAACTCTGGCGTGAGCGTCTCTGACGCCGCGCCGCCCATGCGCAGACCCCCGGTGGAGCCGAGCGTGATCGACGCGCGGGGCGAGCCCTGCGTCTGCGCCTCGGTGGCCGTGTCGCTCACCGTCACCTGCGCCGCTGCGATCGCCGGCGCCGCGAGCACCAGCCCCATCCAGGGCAGTCCTCTGAAGACCTTCATCGTCATTCCCCTTCACCCCGGATCCGGCGCGCGGCCTCGGAGTCCGGGAACTCTACGTACAGTCGTTGCGCGGCGCGGTCGGCGGCGGCGCGATCGCCCAGGCGCCGGTAGGTCACGGCCAGCTTGAAGAGCGCGTCGGCGACCTTGTTCCCCGCGGGGAAGCGCGTCACCAGCGCTTCGAACTCCTGCACGGCGCGGTGGCGGTCGCCGCCCTGCAGAATGCACTCGGCCCGCCAGTACATCGCGTTGTCGGCGTGCGGGTGGCTGGGCCAGCGCGACAGAAAGCTCTCGAACGCACCCACCGCGTCGCGGCACCGGCCGCCGCGCGCCATCGAGAGCGCGTCGTCGTACGCGGCGAGCGCCCGCGGATCGAGCGTGCCGCTCCCCTCCGTGACGGGCACCATGGGCACGTCGAGGGCGGCGCCCGGGCCTCGCGGCGTGGCGGGCGCGCCCGGCGGGGTGGCCGTCGGACGAATCCCTGGAGCTCCCATCACGGGCAGCGGCGCGACGGGCACCACGGGCAGGCGCTCCGACGGCGGGAGCACCGTGAAGCCCGACGGGTCGGCGGGCCTGTCGCCGCGCGACACGCGGATCGTGGGGCGCGTGGCGGCGTCGCTCTCGTCGGGCACCGTCGCGCTGCGCGTGGTGCTGTCGACGCGAATGGGCTCGCTCGCGGCGCGGTCGGTGCCGAGGCTGATCACCCGGCGGCGCTCCTCGCCCTCGACCGCGTTGTGGGCAGCCCGCGCGGTGTCTTCGGTGAGCACCAGGCGGTTGTTGATCTGGTCGATCTGCGACGCCATGCGCTCCTGCTCGGAGCGCAGCCGACGCATCTCGGCGTCGAGCGTGGCGAACGCCTGATCGTTGGGGCCGGCGCACCCGAGGCTGACCCCGAGCGCGACCATCAATCCGAGGAGGCTGTGGTGACGCATGGCTTCCGCCCGCAGCGTAGGAGGGCGCTCGCGCGGGGCGCAAACATTCGACCGCAGCGCACGCGCTCCTGCGTTACGTCACCTCGGGCATTGAAGAATTGTTGCGCGCTCGCCGCAACCTCCGCGGGGGCGCGGCGATGACGCGCGCCATGACCTCCTACGACCCGCACGACGTAGCCACACTCCCCACGGCCGAGAGGCTCACCAGCGCGCGCTGGCGCGAGCTCTGGATCGACGGCGACCCCACGGCCCTCTCGTCGCCCCTCGTGGCCCTCATCGGCACCCGCGACGCCGACCCCGTAGGCGTGGCGCTCACCCGCGCCATGGCCTCCGAGCTCGCCCGCGCCGACGTGCGCGTGCTCTCCGGCGGCGCGCTCGGCATCGACGCCGCCGCGCACCGCGGCGCACTCCAGGCCAAGGGCCGCACCGTGGTGGTGCTCCCCAGCGGCCTGGGGCACTGGTACCCGAAGCGCCACGAGGCGCTCTACAAGCAGGTGCTCGCCGCGGGGGGCGCGCTCGTGTCGCAGTTTCCGCCCGAGACGCCTCCGACGCAGTGGACCTTTCCGCGGCGCAACGAGCTGCTCGCGGCCCTCGCCGACGTGGTGGTGGTGATCCAGGCCCCCGTCACGTCGGGCGCGCTCCTCGCGGCCGAGAGCGCGCGCAAGCTCGGGCGAAGGGTGATGGCCGTGCCCGCCGCGCCGGGCGATCGACGCGGCGCGGGCTGCGTCCAGCTGCTGCGGTCGGGCGCGCTCCCGTGCGCGGGCGCCGACGACGTGCTCGCCGCGCTCGCGGCGCGCGAGGGTCCCCTCGGCGCGTGGGCGAGCGCGCGTGTGATCCCCCGCGAGGCGCCCCCGCGGAGCCCCCGCGCCCCGCGCGTACGTAAGCGCGAGACGCCAGAGCTCCTGTCGATTTCCGACGCCCGCGGCGACGTCGCGGCCTCGCTGGACGCGGAGGAGAGGCTCGTGTACGAGTCTCTGTCCGTCGTCGCCCGACACGTCGACGAGCTCACCAGGCTCACGGGGCTGTCGGCGCCTACCGTTCAGACCGCGCTCCTGACGCTGGTCCTGGCGGGGATCGTCACCGATCGCGGCGCCGGGATGTACATCCGCGGTTGACGTCGCGCCCATCGCGACACACCGTACCGCCCCCCAACCGCTACCCCCCGCACTACTCCCTCCGAGGATCGCCGCATGAGCAAGGCTCTCGTCATCGTGGAATCGCCCGCCAAGGCCAAGACCATCCAGAAGTATCTGGGGAATAGCCACGTGGTCATGGCGAGCAAGGGTCACATCCGCGACCTGCCGAAGTCGGGTCTGCAGGTCGACGTCGACAACGACTACGAGCCGCACTACGAGGTGCTCGAAGACCACAAGTCGCTCGTCACCGAGATGCGCAAGGCCGCCAAAGACGTAGAGATGATCTACATCGCGACGGACCCCGACCGCGAGGGCGAGGCCATTGCGTGGCACATCGCGCACGAGCTCCGCAACGCCAAGAAGCCCATGCAGCGCGTGGAGTTTCACGAGATCACCAAGAAGGGCGTGCAGCACGGCATCGACCACCCGCGCCAGGTCGACGAGGAGCGCTTCAAGGCCCAGCAGGCGCGGCGCATCCTCGACCGGCTCATCGGCTACGAGCTCTCGCCCGTGCTGTGGAAGCGCCTCGCCCGCCGCGTGAACGGTCACTACCTCTCGGCGGGCCGCGTGCAGTCGGCCGCGCTGCGCCTCATCGTCGACCGCGAAGACGACATCATCGCCTTCGTGCCGCAGGAGTACTGGCCCGTCGGCGTCGAGCTGCTCGGCAAGAACAAGCCGTCGTTCAGCGCGTCGCTCATCGAGTCGGGCGGCAAGAAGGTGGTCACGCCCTCGCGCGACCGCGTGGTGAAGGCTACGGAGAAGGTCGTCTCCGCGAAGGACGACGCCGAGGCCATCACCGCCGACCTGCGCGCCGCGGCCTACACCGTCTCCACCGTCGAGAAGAAGGAGCGCCGCCGCCGCGCGCCGCCGCCGTACATCACCTCGTCGCTCCAGCGCGACGCCGCGAGCCGCCTTGGCTTCTCGGCCTCACGCACCATGCAGGTCGCCCAGCGGCTCTACGAGGGCATCGACGTCGGCGCCGAGGGCCCCGTCGGCCTCATCACCTACATGCGTACCGACTCGACGCGCATGTCGGCCGAGGCCGTCGACGCCGCGCGCGAGTACATCGGCAAGCGCTTCGGCAAGCAGTTTCTCCCCGAGAAGCCCAACTTCTTCAAGACGAAGAGCTCGGCGCAAGACGCCCACGAGGCCGTGCGCCCCACGTCGACGGAGCACCACCCCGACGCGGTGCAGAAGTTCCTCAAGGCCGACGAGCGCAAGGTGTACCGGCTCATCTGGGAGCGCTTCATCGCCTGCCAGATGGCCGACGCCCTCTACGACCAGACGTCGGTCACCATCGACGCGCAGGGCGCGCAGAAGCACGTGCTCCGCGTGTCGGGGCAGGTGCTCAAGTTCGCGGGCTGGCTCGACGCGCAGGGCGCCACCGAGCGCGCCGACGAGGTCGCGGGCGAAGAGGTCGTGCGCGAAGACCACGCCACCGACGTGCGCGAAGAAGAGAAGACGCTCCCCGCCATGGTGCAGGGCGAGAAGCTCTCGCTCGTCGACCCGCCCGGCGTAAAGACCGAGCAGAAGTTCACCCAGCCCCTCGCGCGCTACAACGAAGGCACGCTGGTGAAGGCGCTCGAAGACATGGGCATCGGGCGCCCGAGCACGTACGCCGAGATCGTGAGCAAGGTGCTCTCGCGCGACTACGTCGAGAAGAAGGACCGCCAGCTCGTGCCCACCAAGCTCGGCACGGCGAAGACGCACGGGCTCAAGGCGCGCTTCCCCGAGGTAGTGGACTATGAGTTCACCGCGCGCATCGAGAAAGACCTCGACGAGGTCGAGGCGGGCCAGGCCAACTGGGTGAAGCTCGTCGACCGGATCTACAAGCCCTTCAAGCTCACGGTGCAGACCGAGATGGCGGCCAAGGAGCCCGGCGAGGGCTGGCCCCGCGCCCAGGCCTCGGATCGCATCTGCGAGAAGTGCGGCTCCCCCATGGTGCGTCGCTGGGGCCCCAACAGCGACTACTACGCCTGCACGGCGTACCCCAAGTGCAAGAACATCGTCGACGAGGTGCCCGCCAAGGCGCCCGAGGTGTTCGCCGACCGCAAGTGCCCCAAGTGCGGCCGCGACCTTCTCATCAAGACGCGCCGCGGCACGACGGATCAGTTTCTCTCGTGCGCGGGGTGGAAGAAGACCAACCCCGACTGCGAGTACACCTCGCCGATGCCGTCGGGCATCTCGTGCCCCAAGTGCAACGGCGACCTCGTGAAGATCGGCACCGCCAAGGGCCGCAAGCCCTTCTGGGGCTGCGAGAACTACCGCAACGAAGACGCCGCGAAGAAGTGCGACTACCGGCTCTATCAAACGCCCGTGAAGGAGCCGTGCCCCGACTGCAACGCGAGCTTCCTCGTGCTGGCGGGCGGCAAGACCAACCCGGTGATCAAGTGCGTGAAGGAGGGTTGTGGTTATTCGCGCCCCTACGACGCGCCCGGCACCGAGGGCGGCGATGGCGACGACGGCGAGGCCGAGGCCGAGGCCAAGCCCCGCGGCCGCAAGCCCGCCCGCGCCAAGGGCGACGACGCGAGCGCGTAGCAACGGGGGCGACGGCGCCCCCTTACCTCCGATCGAGACCCGGGCGCATGAGCGCCCGCGGCTCTTCTCTCACACCAGAATGCCCGGCGCGGGGTAGTCGCGGAGGAAGCCCTTCACCTCGACGGCGAGGGCGTCGAGCTTCGCCTCGTCGGCCGCGTGCTTCACGGCCTCGTCGAACCAGTGGGCGACCGCTTCCATATGCGCTTCGCGAAGCCCGCGCGAGGTGATGGCGGGCGTACCGAGGCGCACGCCCGACGGGTCGAAGGGCTTGCGCGGGTCGTACGGCACGGTGTTGTAGTTGAGCTCGATGCCCGCGCGGTCGAGGGCCTTGGCGGCCACCTTGCCCGAGATGTTCTTGTTCGTGAGGTCGACGAGCAACAGGTGGTTGTCGGTGCCGCCGCTCACGAGCGAATACCCGCGGTCGGAGAGGGCGCGCGCGAGGGCCCTCGCGTTGTCGACCACCTGGTGGGCGTAGAGGCGAAACTCGGGCGTCGCGGCCTCCTTCGCGGCCACGGCGAGGCCTGCGATGTTGGCCTCGTGGGGGCCGCCCTGGAGGCCCGGAAACACCGCTTTATCAAGGGCCGCGGCGTGCTGCGACGTCGTGAGGATCATGCCGCCGCGGGGGCCGCGCAGGGTCTTGTGCGTGGTGCTGGTGATCACGTCGGCGTGGCCCACGGGGGAGGGGTGCGCACCGCCCGCGATGAGGCCCGCGATGTGGGCGATGTCGGCCACGAGCACGGCGCCGACCTCGCGCGCGATGCTGGCGAAGCCGGGGAAGTCCCAGGTGCGCGGATAGGCCGTGCCGCCGCAGAAGAGCAGCCGGGGTTTCGCCTCGTGGGCGAGGCGGCGCACGTCGTCGAGGTCGATGCGATGGTCGTCGCGGCGCACCGCGTAGGGCACGCTCTTGAAGTAGCTCCCGGTGATGGAGACGGGCCAGCCGTGCGTGAGGTGGCCGCCGTGCGGGAGGCCGAGGCCCATCACGGTGTCGCCGGGCTTGCAGAAGGCGAAGTACACCGCGAGGTTGGCGGGCGAGCCCGAGTACGGCTGCACGTTCACGTGATCGACGCCGAAGAGGGCTTTGATGCGGTCGCGCGCGAGCTCCTCGATGGAGTCTACGAACTGCTGGCCTTCGTAGTAGCGCTTGCGAGGATAGCCCTCGGAGTACTTGTTCGAGAGCGACGAGCCGCAGGCCTCGAGCACCGCGCGCGAGGCGTAGTTCTCGCTGGGAATCATGCGCAGCTTGTCGCGCTGGCGCTCGTCTTCGTGGCGAATGAGCGAGGCGATCTCGGGGTCGCGATCGGCGAGGGAGGGGTCGCGGGAAGGGGTCGTCACGGCGTTGGGAGAACGCTCCTTTCGATGAGCAGTCGCGATTGTGCCGTTCGCCGCGGGCGCGCGACAAGGGAACGTTTCCAACGACCGTACGGCTGAGGCACAATGGGGCTCCCTTGAGGGACGTAGACCTTTTGTTCGAGGTGAAGATGCTTCACACCGTTCGCCATTCTTTTCTCTTCGCATCGTGCGTGGCGACGCTCGCCGCGGTGTCTCCCGCCGCGGCGCTCGCGCAGCCCGCGCCCGCTCCGCAGGCGGCGCCGGTGCCCGTCGACGAGGCGCGGCAGCACTTCGAACTCGGCGTGGCTGCCATGCAGGCGCAGCGATGGCCCGAGGCCTTCGCGGAGTTCGAAGCCTCGGGGCGCATTCGCCGGTCGGCCTCGGTGGCGCTCAACCTCGGCGTGGTGCTGCGCGAGATGCGCCGCTTCGTCGAGGCCCGCGTGCGGCTGCAGGAGTTCAACGAGCTCGCGACGCCCGCGCAGCACACCCAGCACGACGCGCAGGTGCAGCAGATGCTCACGGAGATCTCGCGGCGCCTCGGGCGAGTCCGCGTCACCGAGATCGCCTCGCTCATTCGCCACGAAGACGAGCGCCAGCGCGACAAGCTGCGCATGATTCCCAGCG
>CANMAT010000138.1 GCA_947494865.1 Deltaproteobacteria bacterium | reverse complement strand
GAGAGTTCGCGTCGGATCTCCATCCCCGCCACGAGGAAGAAGAGGGTCATGAGCAGGTCGTTGATCCAGTGGCGCAGGGGCCAGGTGACCGCGTGACCGCCGACGCGCAGGCCGATGGGGAGCTCGAGCAGGTGAAAATAGGAACTCGCGAGCGGTCGGTTGGCCCACACGAGGGCCACCGTCGCAGCGAGCATGAGCAGCGCGCCGCTCGCGGCCTGGGTGCGCAGGAAGCGCTGAATGGGCGCCGCCATGCGAAACAGCACGCGCCCCACGGTGAGCGGCCTCTTCGCTGGGGGAGTTGCGGGCGGTGCTGCGTCGGCCATGGAGCGCCCGCGAGGCTACGTCAGCTTCGCGGGGCGACGGCGCGCGATCGTCACGCGCGGGCGGTGCGGGGCGCGAGGGCGCGGCGGATCCAGCGGGCCACCTCGCGCATCCCGTCGACGCCGAGCGCGCGGCCGAGGGCGGCGTTGTAGTTGGTGTTCGCGTTGATGTCGTACGTGTACCGCTGACCGTCGGCGTCTTCGAGGAACTCGATGCCCGCGAGGTCGAGCCCCTCGGCCTGGCAGAGGGCTTCGAAGCGCTTCACCAGCGGATCGTCGGCCGTGAGGGGCGACGGCGAAAAGGTGGCGCCGCCGTCGGCGGGGCACACGTCGGGCTGCTTCTTCTCGGCCTGGCAAAAATCCGACGGGCAGAGTTCGAAGCCGCCCACCGTGGAGCTGCGCATGGCGAAGAGAAATTTGCCCCCCACGAGCTCGACGCGGGTGATGAAGGGCTCGGCGGGGCGAACATACTGCTGCACCACGACCTGTCCGTTGGGGTCGGGGTCGAAGCCGCCCGCGTCGAGGTGCGCGTCGAGCTCGTCGGCGTTGTTGAAGAGGGCGATGCCGAGGCCCTTGCCGCCCTGGTTGTGCTTCACCAGAAAGGGCGTCGCGAAGGTGCGCCCGGCGCGCGCGACGGCCTCGCGCCCGACGGCCAGCACGGTGCGCGGGGTGTGAATCCCGTGGCGTCGGAGCACGAGGTCTTGCTGCAGCTTGCTCACTTCGAAGCCGAAGGAGCGCGTGCCGTTGATCACCCTGCGGCCCCATGCGTCGAGCCACGCGAGGGTCTCACGCATGGTGGCGACGGCGTTGCCGTGGCCGCGGGTGTGGGCCGACGGGCTCATGCGGTTCCACCAGAGGCCGTCGGGGGGCGGCGCGGCGGGGTCGAGCGTGCCGTCGCCGACGGCGTACGGGATCGCGCGGAAGCCCTCGGCCTCGAGGCCCGCGATCACGGGCGGGAGCCAGTCGGGGTTTTCGTAGAGAAGGTGAACCGTGTCGCCCTCGGCGTGGCGGTCGTCGTGCAGCATCTGTGTGGCTCGGGAGAGAGGAAGGGAGAAGCGCGAGAGGGAGACCGAGCGCTCAGCGGGGAGCGACCTCGATCACGCGGTTGCCGATGGCGTCGGTGAGGTAGATCCACCCGCGCGCGTCGACGGCGATGCCCATGAGGCCGCCGGGCTGCACCTCGGACGAGAGGTCGAGCCAGTCGACGCGGCGGCCCATGCGGTCGAAGGCCACGACCCGCGACGTCTCGTTGTCGGTGACGTAAAAAGTGTCGCCCACGAGCGCGAGGCCCGAGG
Source organism: Deltaproteobacteria bacterium (assembly GCA_947494865.1). Lineage (GTDB taxonomy): Bacteria > Myxococcota_A > Polyangia > Polyangiales > CAISKJ01. The sequence continues at coordinate 6,602 of CANMAT010000138.1, read as the reverse complement.
GCTTGCGGAGCTCGTTGGCCGCGCCGTCGATGAAGGTCTCGAGGGTGCCGCCGCCCATCATGCGCTGCTGCGAGCCGTCGTAGTTGGGCAGGATGCGCGCGCCCATCTCGGCCGCGGAGGGGTCGAACATCGCGACGCGGTTGGCGCCGGGCTCGGAGACGTAGAGCCGCCCCTGCGTCGCGTCGAAGACGGCGTGCGCCGAGACGTTCTCGGTGTAGGTGAGCATCCCGTTGGCGTAGCGCCGCACGTTGGCCGACCGGTGGTCGGTGCCGCTGCGCGGGTGGGGCGTCTGGAAGTCGTAGCGCGTGAGGCAGCGGTGCGCGCCGTCGATGACCCAGTAGACGTTGTCGGCCTCCCACGCGATGCCGACCGCGTTGGGGCTGTTGTGCAGCATGTCGATGTGCGAGTCGTCGCCCGAGTCGAAGAGGTCGTAGTTCGAATCCCACAGGGTGGGGCCCATGAAGTCCGGGGGCGCTCCGCGCTCGGTGACTTCGTCGGTCTCCTGCGATGTGGCGAAGATGCCCGGCGCCCCGAAGGCGAGCGCCGACGGGCGCGCCATGAAGTGCGTGTTGCCCCTGCCCACGTTGCGAACCGAGTCGCGCTCGGCGGTGCCCGCGTTGCGCACGATGGTGATCGAGCTGCTGCCGTTGTTGAGGATCCAGAGCTGCTCGGGGGCCTCGGGGTTGAACGCGAGGTCGCGCGGGCGGTCGAGCTCGTCGGCGTCGTTCGCCACGACGGTGACGCGCACCGACGCGGGCGTGTGCATGCCGTTGCCGAGCGCGGGGATGGTGGGGGGCGCAGCGGGAGCGTCGGGCGTGGCGGGCGCGTCGGTGACCGCGCCGTCGGCCGTGACGGAGCTGTCGGCGGGAGCGGCGGGCGTCGCGCTGCCAGCGTCGCTGCAGCCGAGAGAGACCGCGAAGCAGGAGGCAGCCAGAAGGGCGCCGACCGTGGGAGGGGTTCGTTGCATGGGGGCGTTGACCTCGACGAAGGGTGAAGCGGGGCGCTCGATGCGTGAATCAATTGTGCGCGCGACGCAAGGGGCGTGCGCACAACGCTCATCTTGCCACAGTGGCACGGGACCGCAGAGACGGCTCACAGGGCGGCGCGACGGCGCGAGTTTGAAGCGGGGCGAAGGCGATTTCTCCCGTGGGATGCTCCGAGGGAGGGCGGCGGATGCGGGAGCGGCTACTTCTTGTCGCCGACGATCATCGCGATGCCGAGGCGCTGGCGGAGGCGGAAGTAGTCTTCGCTGGTGGCGTAGAGGCGCAGCTCGCGGATGCGGTCGGCCTGCGGGACGGCAGACTGGTCTTCGGGCATCGCGCGGATCACCGCGATGGACATCGACAGGTCGTTCGAAAGGAGGAAGCCCGCGCGGTCGGCGGTGAGGTCGACGCCGAGCATCCAGCGCTTGAGGTCGAGCGAGGTGTCGGCCTGCACGAGCTTCGAGACCAGCGAGGTGAGCACGTCGAGGGAGTTGCCGGTGATCACCTGCTTGATGACCCCGACGTTCTCGCCGACGGGGCCCGCGAGGTCGGCGCTGATGGGGAACGAAGGCTGCACCGCGCGGATGGCCGCGAAGAGCCACGCGCGGAGCCCCGTGCCCGTGGGCACGATCTGCCGCACCTGGTGGCCCGCCCGGAAGTACGACAGCCGCATGCCCGCGAGGAAGGCGAGCGCCTTGGCGGGGCCGCCCGCGAGGGCCGTCTTGCCGAGGAAGAGCGACGGGGGCGCCGTGGAGGCGAAATTGAGCCCCGAGTCTTGCGCCGGTACGACGTGCACCGTCGGGGTCTGGAGCCCGAGCACGCCCGCCGCGTAGTGGACGGTCTGCGCCATCTCGCCGTCGTCGGTCGACGGCTCGATGCGGTTGGCCGCGGTGAGCCCGTACTCCGAGCCCGGCACAGCGCGCGCCTTGAGCACCGCGGGGGTGATCACGGCGAAGAGCGACGTGATGAGCGGGTCTTGCCAGGGGTGCACGAGGTCGCGCGCCCAGCGCTCGTCGTTGAGCTTCTCTTGCGCGTTGGCGGGGCGGTCGGTGCGAAACTTCTTGTAGAAGTTCTCCTCTTCGGGGACGGCGCCCTTCACGCTAACGAGCGCCTGGCACATGCACCACGCCTCGTCGGGCTTGCGCGTCTCGGTGTAGACCTTGCGCAGCGCGTGGAGCGACTCGACACGCAGCGGGTTCTTCGCCAGGAGCGAGCGGTGCGTCGACACCGCGCGGTCGAAGTAGCGCTTCGTGTCGGCCAGGTAGAGCTCCGCGAGGCGGTCGGCGTAGTCGGCCTCACCGGGCGCGATCTCCATGGCCTTCTCGTACTCGGCCACTGCCTCGGCGGGCTGGTTGAGCTTGCGCTTGTCTTCGTAGAGGCCCGCGAGCAGCGCGTGGATGCGCGCCCTCGCGCCCTTCGGCGCCCCGTCGGGCATCTTGCCGAGCACCTTGCGGTAGCTCGCCTCGAGGCCCTGCCAGTCGCCCTTGGCCCCCCGCAGCGCGGCGATGCCCGCGAGCGCGCGCTCGAGCGACGGGTCGTGCTCGAGCGCCGACTCGTAGTAGTCGACGGCCTCGTCGGTGCGTCCGAGGTGCACGTCGCAGAGCTGCGCCGCCGTGAGGTAGTACTTGCCGAGCTGCGCGCGGTCTTGGAGGAGGTCGGCGAGGCGCAGCACCACCTCGACGAGGCGGCCCCAGTCTTTCTCGTCGGAGTAGAGCTGCATGAGGCGCGTGAGCAGCTTGCGGTCGTCGGGCTTGATCTCGAGCGCCGCGGAGTACGCCTTGGCGGCCCTGGCCTTCTCGCCGAGCTTCGTCGCGTGGAGCTCTCCGAGCTCGAGGTGGCCCTCGAAGCGGTCTTCCTCGTTGGTCGCCAGCTCGACGCGCTTTCGCTTGAGCTTCACCACCTCGTCCCAGCGGCCCTCTTCGCCGTAGAGGGTCGCGGCGAGGTCGATCACCTTCACGCTCTGCGGGTCGAGCTCGTGCGCCTCGACGGCCGCCTTGAGCCCGTCGGCCCCCTTGCCGCTGCGCTTGAGGGCGCTCGCCATCTCGAAGAGCGCGCCCACCTTGACCTCGCGGTCGAGGTCTTTGCCGTGCGCGCGCAGCACGTCGGCGTACACGTCGACGGCCTCGGCCCACGCGCCCGCCTCCCACGCCGCGTGCGCCACCGCGAGGAGCACCTCGCGGTCGTCGGGCGCGATCTCGCGCGCCGTGCGAAACGCCGCGAGCGCCTGCGCCCCGTCGCCCGAGCGCGCGAGCGCCTGGCCGTACTTGAGCGCCAGCCCGAGGCCCTCGGGGCGCCCGAGCTCCTTCGCGCGGCCCGCCCGAGCGGCCAGCAGCCGCGCCGCGTCGGCCCACCGCTCGTCTTCGTACGCCATCTCGCCCAGGAGCGCCGACGCGTCGTCGTTGCTCGCGTCGAGGAGCTGCGCCTTCTCAGCCGCGTCGCGGGCCTTGTCTTTGTCCTTCACCCGGTCGCGGTAGATGCGCGCCACCTGGGCCCAGAGCGACGCCCGCTGGTTGCTCCCCTCGGCGGCCTCGATCTCGCGCTGCAGCAGCTCGATCGCGCCCGCCGCGTCGCCGCGCGCCGCGTAGAGCTCCCGCAGCCGCGAGGTGGCCACGCCGGAGTCGGGGTCGGCGTCGAGGCACTGCTTGTAGCGCTCGATGGCCGCGTCGCGGTCGCCCTTGTCTTCGAGCACCTTGGCGAGCTTGAGCAGCACCTCGAGGCGCTCGCCGGGCGTCTTGGCCGTCTGCGCGAGCTTGTCGTACGCGTCGGTGGCCGCGCGCGTGTCGCCCTTGAGGGCCGCGATGCGGGCGAGCGCCTCGAGCGCTACGCCGTTGTTCGCGTCGATCTCGAGCGCGCGCTCGAAGCACTTCTGCGAGCGGTCGACAGCGCCGATGGGGTCGAGCAGCACGCGGCCCGCCGACACGAGGATCTCCGACTTCTTCGCCGCGTCGTCGACGAGCGTCGCGTGGCGCTCGAGGAGGGCGGCGAGCTCGTCCCACCGGCCGAGCACGCGGTAGAGGCGCCCGAGGCCGCGGAGGCCCGGATCGTTCGCCGGGTCGAGCCGCACGGCCTCTTCGAACGCCGCGGCGGCGCGGGCGTGATCGACGAACTCCTCTTCGAGCAGGGCGCCGATGCGGTTCTGCAGCTCGACCTTCTGCCGCGCCATGGGGGCGAGCAGGGCCTGCGCCTCGAGCACCTTGAGCAGCTTGTCGTGGTTGTCGGTGCGCGCGTAGAGCCGCTCGAGGCCCTTGAGCGACGCCACGTTGCGCGGGTCGGCCTCGCGGGCCTGCTCGAAGAACTCCGCGGCCTTCTCGACGTTCGAGAGCCGGTCTTCGTAGACCTCGGCGATCTCGCAGAGCGCCTCGGCGCGCTTGTCGCCCGTCTGCGCCTCGGCCTTGCGGCCGATGAGCCCGACGAGCCCGTTCCAGTCTTCGGTGCGGAGGTAGATGCGCTCGATGACCTCGTTGGCCTTCGGGTGCGCGGGGTCTTCGGCGAGCACCCGCTCGGCGAAGTCGCGCGCCCGCGCGGCCTCGTTGAGCCGCGACTCGAGCAGGTCGGCCGCCTCGGCGCGCGCGTCGCGGGCCTTCGGCGTCGCGCCCTGCGCGTCGGCGCGCTTGAGGAGCGTGCCCGTGAGCTCACCCCACTGCTGCGCCTTGCGGTAGATGCCCGCCGCGCCTTCGAGCGCCGCGTCGTTGCCCGGCGCGAGCGCGATGACCTGATTGTAACAAACCAGCGCGAACTCGGGGCGCAGCGTCTTCTCGGCGTACCAGCGGCCCGCGCGGAGGTAGAGCGGCACCGCCTCGGAGGCCTCGCGGCCCTTGATGGCGTCGGAGATCACCTGCAGCGGCTCGCTCCAGCTCTTGGCGTCGTCGCCCGCGAGGCGCTCGACCTCTTCGGCGATCTCGTCGTCGGCGGGCGACTCGATGACCGCTTGCGTGAGCGCCACGAGGGCGTTCTCGGTGTCCTTGAGCTCGCGCTCGTAGAGCTTCGCGAGCGACACGTAGAGCTTCGCGCGCTCCGTCGCGAGCTTCTCCGCGTCGATCTCTTCGAGAATGATCTCGGCCTTCTCTTCGGGCGTGGCGAGGGCGCGGCGGATCTCCTGCACGCGGGCCTTCGCCACCTCGTCCCCGTCGGCGCCGTCGGCGAGCAGCTCATACACCTTGCGCGCCGCCGCGGGGTCTTTCACCTCGGCCTCGAGCACGCGCGCCGCGCGAAACAGCAGCGCCTTCTTGGCCGCCGCGTCTTCGGTGCCGTCGGCGACGGTGCGCAGCGCCTCGGCCACGTCGGCCCACGCCACGCCCTGCGTGCCCGACTGCTCGAGGGCGAGGGCCTTCTCGTCGTCGCCGGGCGCCTCGGCCACGGCGGCCTTGCGGGCCTCGAACTCGTCGCGGGTGATGTCGCCGGAGCGCTTGCCCTTCACCGCGTCGGTGAGGGCCGTGAAGAACGCGCCCGCCGAGGCGTAGCGCTCGGCCGGGTCTTTCGCGAGGGCCTTGAGCACCGCCGCGTCGACCTCGCGGGTGACCCAGCCGCGCGGGGCGATCTTGCTGGGGCTCTCGGGCGCCTCGCTCGCGTGGGCGAGCACGAGGTCGAAGGGCGTGGCCGCGGCGGGGTACAGGGGCTTGGCGGTGAGCACCTCCCACGCGAGCACGCCGAGGCTGTACACGTCGGAGCGCGCGTCAGCCGCGGAGCCGGTGCGAACGCGCTCGGGTGCGAGGGCCCGCGCGGTGCTCGAGAGCACCGTGAGGCTGCCCCCGTCGACGCCGGGGCGCGCGCCCAGGAGCCGGTCGACGGCGAAATCGACGAGCACTCCCGCGAGCTGGCCGTCGCGGCGCACGAGCATCACGTGGTCGGTGCGAATGTCGCCGTGCGCGAGGCCCGCGGCGTGCACCTTGTCGAGGCCCTCGCAGAGCGCCTGGAGCACGTTGCGCGCCTCGTTGATGTGCATGGCGCCCGCGCGCCCGAGGCGCGCCGACAGGAGCTGCCCGTCGATGTGCTCGCACACGAGGTAGGGCCGCCCGTCGGCGAGCACGCCCGCGGCGATGACCCGCTGCACGGCGGGGTGCTCGACGGCCTTGAGGGCCCGCTGCGCGAGGAGGAAGCGCTGGAGCCCGCGGCGGTCGCGCGCGCGTCCCTCGCGCAGCACCTTGAGCGTCACCTGGCGGCTCTCGGGGCCGACGGCGAGGTACACCGTGCTGATGCCCTCTTCGTGCAGGCGCTTCGAGACCCGGTAGCCCTCGACGACGGTGCCCGCGGCCAGGTCGTCGGCGTGCCGGCCCTCGAACACGGCGCGCAGTCGGCCTTCGGCGCCGCGGTCTTTCAGGGCGATGGCGTCGGCGAGGGCCTCTTGCAGGTCGTCGCGGTACGAGCGCTCGACGAGGGCGCGCGCGTAGGCGCCCCGCGTGGCGCCGGCGGCCACGTCGTCGGGCGAGAGGCCCAGGAGCTCTCGCGTGATACGGTGCATCTCATCGAGGTCGAAGAGCTGCTCGAATTCGTGACGAAGGATCTCTGCAGGCGTGGCGGATGCCATGGGCGACGTGAACCTCGGGTGGGGATGAGGGCGGCTCTAAAGCGGCGGGATCGTACACAAACGCTCGCGCTTGAACAGCACTACCGACCGGAGGG
>CANMAT010000137.1 GCA_947494865.1 Deltaproteobacteria bacterium | reverse complement strand
TCAATCGTTGTATCGCCTCTGCGAGCGGCTACCATCGCGTGGATGACTCTGCGCGCTCTCGCCTTCGCCTTCGCGCTCGCGAGCTGCGCCGAGACCGCGACCTCGCGTGACGCAGCCGAGGCCTCGCGCGACGTGAGCGACGTGAGCGACGTGAGCGATGCGCGTGACGTGAGCGACGTGCGCGACGTGCGCGACGTGAGCGACGTGAGCGACGTGCGCGACGTGAGCGACGTGCGCGACGTGAGCGACGTGAGCGACGTCGACCCCTGTGGCGGCCTCGCGCGATGTGACGGAGTATGTCGCGACATCACGGCCGACCGCGCCCATTGCGGCCGCTGCGGCCGCGCGTGCCCGAGCGCGTACGAGTGCGTGGGCGGGGCGTGCGTGATGGCGCCCTGCGTCGCCCCGCTGGTGGCGTGCGACGGCGAGTGCGGCGACGTCACGAGCGACCCGAGGCACTGCGGCGGGTGCGGGTGCGCCTGCGCGCCGGGGCAGTGGTGCGCGGGCGGCTTCTGCGTGGTGGGCTGCGGCGCGGGGCTCACCGCGTGCGGCGGCGGCGCGCGCTGCTACGACGCCGACGCGGGGGCGTTGGGGTCGCGCTGCGTCGACACGCGCAACGATCGCAACAACTGCGGCATGTGCGCGTACGCGTGCGCCGACGGCGGAGTCTGTCGCGACGGCGCTTGCGTCGCGCCGCTGTGAGAACTGTTGGCGTCGCGCCGCGCGCTCTGGCAGCGTCGCGCGCCTCTATGCCCCTCGACCCCGACTTCATCGCCGACTGCCCCTACGGACCGGAAGGTCAGCTCATCGACGAGATCCTCCTCGTCGACAAGGAGCAGAGCCTCGTGCGGGCGCGCATGCCCACGCACGAAGACCTCCCGATCACGCGCACCCAGCGGGTGCACCCGGTGCTGCACCCGCGGCACGTGTCGGGCGGCCTCATGGTGCACATGACGGGCATCATGGGCTTCGTGCACGCCTACTACGTGCTGGGCCTGCGGCACCGCGACGGGTGGGTGGGCTACGGGGCGAAGATCCACGCGGCGCGCTTTCACGCCCTCGCGGCGCCCGGCGAGCCCCTCGTGCTCGAGGCGCGCGCCACGCAGGTGCGCATCGGCGACCGCCGCGGCATCGGGCGCTACACCCTTCGCTTCACGCAGGGCGACACGCTCGTGTACGAGGGCGACCAGACCGCGTGGTGGGAGCGCCTCGACGCCGAGGGCAAACCTCCCGCGCCGCAGGGCTGACTCAGCGCGGTGCGGCGGGCGTGGCGTTGACGGCGGGGCGGCGCGTCTCGTCTTCGTGGATGGAGTAGCGCACCATGGCGCGGAGGATCTCGTTGCGCTGCACGTTGCCCACGAGGGTCTTCATGTCTTCGTAGAGCGACGGGTCGGTGAGCAGCGCGCCCACGGTGCCGCGGCCCGCTTGAATGTTCGCGAGGATGTCGCGCAGCGAGGCGGTGGCGGCGTTGGCGTTGGCCACGGCCTGCGCCGAGTCGGTGCCGTAGATGATCTGGTGCAGGCCGCCGTTGCCGGTGCGCACGTCGTGGGTGATGGCGGCCACCTCGTCGGTGGCGCGCGCCACCGAGTGGAGCATCTGCTCGCCCTCGCGGTCGTACACGAGCGCGTGCACGAGGCCGTGGCCCGAGCGCGCGTCGCGGGCGAGCGCGTCGACCTCGGCCGAGGTGGCCGCGAGGCGGCTCGCGGTGGCCTCCACCGACGAGAGGGTGTGCTCGATGCGCGCGGCGGTGCCCGGGTCGCTGAGGAGCATGTGCATGGTGCCCGGGCCCTCGGCCACGGCGCGCGAGATGGTGCGGAGGTCGTGCACGAGGGCGGTGATGTCGTTGCCGAGCTGCGGCGAGGCGAGGGGGCGCGTGGCGGTGGCCACGTTGCCGAGCACCTCGTTGGCGCGCTGCATGGCGCTGCTGGCGGCGCTCATGGCGGCGGCGATGTCGTCGCTCTCCTCGGAGCGCACCTGGCCCTCGTCGGCGATGGCGGTGCCCCGCGAGCCCATGGAGACGTCGACGGCCTTGTCGCCGAGGAGGCCCTTGCTGGCGATGTGCACGATGCTGTCGGAGCGCACGCGCGAGAGCTGCGACGCCACGATGCTGAAGCGCACGTGAATGAGCCGGTCGGCGTCGGTGGTGCCGAAGGTGATCTCGGTGACGGCCCCCACGTCGACGCCGCCCATGCGCACGGGCGAGCCCACCTTGAGGCCCGCCACGTCGCGGAACGACGCGCGCAGGTGGGCCTGCCGGTCGAACATGTGCCGCTCGTCGCCGATGAGAAACACGAGCGCGCCGAGCACCACGATGCCCAGCATGAGAAAGAAGCCGACCTTGACCTGTCGCGAGAACATGGCGCTACCCTCGGGAATCGTTCGCTACGGCCCTTTGGTGCCGACGAGGGCGGCCATGTCCTCGTCTTCGGGGGCGTTGCCCTCGATGAAGTTGCGCACCAGGGGGTTGGTGCTCGTGCGAAAGTCGTCGGGGGTGCCCTCTGCCACGATGCGGCCCTTGTGCACCATCGCCATGCGCGTCGACACCATGAAGGCCGTGCCCATGTCGTGCGTGACCACGATGGAGGTGATGCTCAGCGCGCGCTGCATCGAGAGAATAAGATGGTTGATGCGCGTGGTGTTGATCGGGTCGAGGCCCGTGGTGGGCTCGTCGTAGAGGAGCACCTCGGGCTTGAGGGCCACCGTGCGCGCGAGGCCGACGCGCTTCTTCATGCCGCCCGAGAGGTCCGACGGGTGCATCGCTTCGATGCCCGAGAGGCCCACGAGGGTGAGGGCCCACGCGACGCGCTCGCCGATCTCGTCTTCGCTGAGCTTGAGGTGCTCGCGCAGCCCGTAGGCGACGTTCTCGCGCACCGAGAGCGAGTCGAAGAGGGCGGCGCCTTGAAAGAGCATCCCCACGCGCTGGCGCACGCGGGTGAGCTGCTTCGCGGTCATGTGCTCGACGTGCTGGCCGTCGAAGAGAATCTCGCCCCGGTCGGCCTTGAGGAGGCCGATGAGGAGCTTGAGCATCACGCTCTTGCCGACGCCCGAGCCGCCCACGATGGTGAGGGCCTCGCCCTGCTCGATGGCGAGGTTGAGCCCCTGGTACACGGCCTTCGGGCCGAACGACTTCCAGACGTCACGAAACTCGATGAGGGGCATCGGCGGAGAGGAGCGCTGCGAGGGTTACGAGCGGCTGCGGAGCACCAGCGCGGCGACGACGGAGGCCGCGATGAGGAACACCACGAGCCCCACGACGATGAGAATCACCGTCTTGTTGCCGCCGGGAGAGATCGACGGCGGCGACTGAAACGGCGGCATCGGCTGCATGCCGCCCTGCTGGCCGTACCCCTGCTGCTGCCCGAAGCCCTGCTGCTGTTGCTGAAAGCCCTGCTGCTGCTGGGGGTATCCGCCCTGCTGCTGCTGGGGGTATCCGCCCTGCTGCTGCTGGGGGTATCCGCCCTGCTGCGGTTGCCCGTAACCCTGCGGAGCGCCCTGCATGTTGGGGGCGCCGTAGGGGCCCTGGGGGCCGCCCTGACCGGGCAGCGGAGCGCCGCCGGGGCCACCGGGCTGACCCGGGCCGCCGAGGCCGAAGGCCGAGATGTCGACGGCCACCGTCGACGAGATGCCGCCGCCCGGACCCATGGGCTGCTGCATCTGCGGCTGCGGGGGCTGCGGCGCGGGGCCGCCGAAGGGCGTGCCCGGCTGCGGCTGAAAGGTGCCGCCGCCGTAGGGGGCGCCCTGCGGAGGCTGCGGGGACGCGCCGTAGGGGGAGGGGCCGCCGGGGCCGCCGGGCTGGCCCGGACCGCCGAGGCCGAAGGCCGACGCGTCGACGGCGAGGGTCGAGGAGACGCCCGACATCGCGTCGTCGAGGGGGGCAGAGGGGCGCTCGGGGGCGGCGGGCGTCTGCGGGCGCTGCGCGGCAGGGGGGAAGGCCCCCGACGGACCCGGCGGGGCGCCGCCCGGGAGGCCGAAGGCCGAGGCGTCGACGGCCATCGTGGACGACCCCGTGGAGACGGGCGGGGCCCCCATGGGGCTCGCGGGCGTAGGGGCGCGCGGGGGCGTCGGCGGAGGCGCCGGCGCGCGCGGCGGCGCGGCGAAGGCGCCCGCGGCGGGGGGAGGCGGACCCATGGGGCGCTGCGGGTCGAACTGCGAGGGCTGCATCACGGTGCGGGCCTCGAGGCCGTCGTCGACGTCGTCGCCGCCGAGGGAGGCCGGGTCGACCACCGAGATGCCGCCGACCATGGTCTTCTGGAATTGCGCCGCCGCGCCCGGCGCCGGACGCGCTGCGCCTTGCGGCGCGCCGAAGCCCTCCGGCGACGACGACGACATGAGCATCGTGCCCTTGAACTTGGGCGCGGGCTTGCCGACCGCCGCGCTGGCGCCGCCCGAGGCGAGGGGCGCCGAGCAACGCTGGCAACTCGCCGTGTTTTCAGGGTTCTGATGGCCGCAGTTGGGACAGAACATCGAACAGATCCTCCGAAGGGGCGGTCGCGCACCAGAGCTCGCGCGGCAGCGTTGAAGCCGCGGGAGGCTATACCCACACCGCGCCCGAACGCCAGCGCCGGTTACTCCCCCGGTGTACCCCGTTGGCACACGGGCTCAGCCCTCGATGCCCGCGGCCGTGAGGTGCTGGCCGATCGAGGCCAGGTCGCCTTCGGGCAGGTACGGCGTGGAGCTGGCGCAGAAGGCGTTCTGCCGCGCGTGCTCGGCGTTGCGCGCGCCGGGCACCGTCACGCTCACGAGCCCGTTGGCGAGCACGTAGCGCAGGGCGAGGTCGCGCATCGAGGCGATGTCGCCCTTCACGAGCGTGCGCAGGGCCTCGCGCTGGCGTACGCGGCGCGCCACGTCGGCGGCGCCCCATCGGTACATGCGGTGGTCTTCGTCGCGGAAGCGTCGGCTCGCGCCCCACGTGTCGGCGAGCACGCCGTACCCGTACGGAGACCGCGCCACGAGGGCCACCTTGGCGCCCGAGATGGCCGCCGAGAGCCGGTGAAGCATCTTCGGGTAGAGGAGGTTGTAGGGCACCTCGAGGAGGTCGGCGCCGCTCGCCACGGCGGCCTCGCCGCACTCGACGCTCCCTACGCTGGCGCCGATGAGCCGGGCCTTGCCCGCTTTTTTGAGCGCGCCGAGGCACTGCCACGTCTCGCCGCGCAGGAGGGTCGACACGCCGGGGTTGTGGAGCACCAGGGCGTCGACGTAGTCGGTTTGCAATCGCGCGAGGGAGGCCTCGCAGGCGCGGGTGATGTACGCGGGTTCGAAGCGCTTGCGGGCCACCTCGCCGCTGCGGTCGACGCCGACGCGGGTGGAGACCACGGCCTTGTCGCGGCCGCGCGCCTGGAGCACCTCGCCGATGATGCGCTCGACGCGCCCCTCGGCGTAGCAGTCGGCGGTTTCGATGAAGGTGCAGCCCTCGTCGAGCGCGGCCTCGAGGGTCTTGCGCGCCTCTTCGGGGGTGACCGGGCCGTACCCGTCGCCCGAGAGGCTCCAGGTGCCGAGGCCGATCTCGCCGACCGTGATCCCGCTCCGTCCGAGGTTGCGCGTGCGCATCGCCGCCGACGCCTACAACCGTGCGCCCCTCGCGTCAAAGGACTTATGACCCTGCGGCCCCCTGTGGCATGTTTCGCGGCAACCCCATGGAAGTTCTCGTCGCCCACCACGGATACTGCTTCGACGGCGCCACGACGGCGGCCATCTTCACGCGCTTTCTGCGAGAGACCTCGCCGGAGCTCGCGCGCGCCGAGTATTCGTACAAGGGCCTCTTGTATGAGCCCAACGCGCCGCCGCCGGGCGACAAGCTCCGCAAGGGCGCCATCAACGCGGTGCTCGACTATCGGTACACCACGTCGCCCCTGCTCAACTGGTACTTCGACCACCACGTGAGCGCGTTTCAAGAGAAGGGCAGCGAGGATCATTTTCGCGCCGACGCGTCGGGCAAGAAGTTTCACGACGGCGCCTACGGCTCGTGCACGAAGCTCCTCATCGACGTGGCCCGCGAGCGCTTCGGCTGGACGGCGCCGGACCTCGACGAGCTCGTCACGTGGTCGGACATCATCGACGCGGCGCGCTTCCCCGACGCCGACGTGGCGAGCTCCTTCGACCCGCCCGCGATGGCCATCGCCGCGGTGATCTCTGAGCAGGGCGACGACCACCTGTGCGGCCAGATCATCCCGCTGCTCGCCACGAAGCCCCTCGCCGCGGTGGCCGCGCTCCCGCTCATCGCGCAGCGCCTCGGTCCCATCAAGCTCCGCCACGAGGCCCTCGCGAAGCGCATGGGCGAGGCGGGCGAGCAGCGCGGCGACGTGGCCTGGTTCGACCTCTCCGACGCGCCCCTCGACACGGTGGCCAAGTTCGTCGGGTATAAGCTCTTCCCGACGGCGCAGTACTCCGTGGTGCTGTCGCGCAACCCCAAGCGCGTGAAGATCTCCGTGGGCTTCAACCCCTGGGCGAAGCGCCCGCGCGGTCACAACGTGGCCGCCCTGTGCGAGCGCTACGGCGGCGGTGGGCACCCCGTGGTGGGGGCCGTCTCGCTCCCGGCGCAAGACATGGCGCGGGCGCGCACCGCCGTCGAGGAGATCATCGCGGCGCTCAACGCGTAGCGGGCTGTCGGTGTAGAGAGAGCGGGCGGAGGGAGGAGCGGGCGCGGCCGGAGCTGAGGCCCCGGCGTCGCGCCCGCGAGGCTCAGATCACGGGCAGGTGGCGCCCGAGAGGCACACGCCGGCCATGCGGTCTTGCGCGCTGCAGCAGAGGGAGCCCGTGTTGCACGCGCAGGGGCAGGTGGTGCAGCCCGCGGGCGTGGTGTACGTGCGGCACACGCCCGAGACGCACACCTGGTTGGAGTTGCACACGTTGCCGCACGAGCCGCAGTGGAAGGGGTGCGACTGACGGTTTACGCACCAGCCGAAGCGCCCGCTGAGCGAGCAGTTGCTGTTGGGCGTGGTGCAGTTCGAGCTGTTGCGGCAGCGCCCCCCGACGCACGACTCGCCCCCGTCGCAGGAGTTGCCGAGGGAGCCGCAGTTGTTCGGGCTCGCCTGCAGGTCGGTGCAGCTCGTGCCGCCCACGAGGGTGAGCCCCGTGCGGCACACGCAGCGGCCCGCGGAGCACATCTGCGACTGGCTGCAGCGGTTGCCCACGGCGCCGCAGTTGTTCGGGTCGCTCGTGAGGCTCACGCACACGCCGCCGCTGAGCGTCGAGCCCGCGGGGCAGGCGCAGCGACCCGCGGCGCAGGCGGTGCCGCCGGCGCAGATGTTCCCGCAGGTGCCGCAGTTGCGCGCGTCGGTCTGCACGTTGGTGCAGGCGCCGCCGCAGGTGATCGACGGCGCCGCGCAGGCGCAAGCCCCCGCGGCGCAGGTGGTGCCGGTGCCGCACACGCGACCGCAGGTGCCGCAGTTGCTCGAGTCGGTGGCCGTCGACACGCAGCGGCCCGCGCAGAGCGTCTGCCCGGCGGGGCACTGGCACGCGCCCGCGGCGCACGACTGCCCCGCGCCGCACGCGCGGCCGCAGGCGCCGCAGTTCATGGCGTCGGTCTGCGTGTCGACGCAGGCGGCGCCGCACATCATCCGGGGGGCTGCGCAGCCCGTGATCGCGGTGCACGCGCCCGCGGTGCAGATCTGTCCGGCGCCGCACACGTTGCCGCAGCGGCCGCAGTTGCGCGGGTCGGTCGTGAGGAGGGTGCAGCCCACGGCGCCCGTGCCGCTGGGGCAGCAGGTGGTGCCCGCGGCGCAGCCGCAGGTGCAGGTGCCCGCGCTGCACATCGACCCCGCCGCGCAGGTGGTGCCGCAGGCCCCACAGTTGCGCGGGTCGGTGCGCGTGTCGATGCAGGTGGTGCCGCAGATCGAGAGGCCGGTGGGGCAGAGCGCGCGGCACGCGCCGCCGGTGCAGGCCTGCGCGGCGGTGCACGAGGCGCCGCAGCGGCCGCAGTTGCGCGGGTCGGCCTGCGTGTCGGTGCAGGTGCCGCTGCAGAGCGTCTGGCCGCCGGAGCAGATCGGCGTGCACGCGCCCGCGGTGCAGACCTCGGTGGCGGTGCAGGCGCGGCCGCAGGCGCCGCAGTGGGCCTCGGTGGTCTGGAGGTCGACGCAGGCCGCGCCGCACATCGTGAGCGGCGCGGTGCACATCGACGTCGCGGTGCAGGCGCCGCCGGCGCAGATCTCGCCGCCCGCGCACGCGCGGCCGCAGGCGCCGCAGTTGCGCGGGTCGCTCTGCACGTCGGCGCAGGCGCCGCCGCAGTTGC
>CANMAT010000136.1 GCA_947494865.1 Deltaproteobacteria bacterium | reverse complement strand
GTCGCCGACCTCGCCGCGGTGGCCCTCCGCGAGTCGCGCGAGTGGGAGCCCGCCGCGCAGACGGCCCTCGCCGTCGAGGCCGTCGGCGCCCTCGCGCGCGTCGCATCGTCGGCCGCGTGCGACGTGCTCGTCGAGGTGATCCGCCGCGGCCCCGACGGCGCCGACCGCGCCCCCGCGCGCGCCGCGTTCCGCGCCCTCGCGACGCTCCCAGCGCTCGCCCGCGCGCGCGTCGCGCCGCTCGTGGCGGCCACCGCGCCGGAGCTGCATGAGAGCCTCGTCGACCTGCTCGGCGCGGTGGGCGGCGACGACGCCGCGGCGGCCCTCCTGCGCTACGTCGACCGGCCGAGCCTCGCGCCGTCGTCGCGCGGCCGCGCCCTCGTGGCCCTCGGCCGCACGGGGTCGGCGCTCGCGCTGCTCCCGCTCGTCTCCGAGGCCGAGCGCGCGGGCGCCGCCGCGTCGAGCGCCTCGTCGCGCGACTGCGCGCACCCGCGCCTCCACGCGCCCGCGCTCGTGGGCCTCGCGGCACTCTCCGAGTCCGCCGGCACGCTCGGCCCCGATGCGCTCGACCTCTTGCGCGCGCTCCTCGCACGCGTCGAGGGCGCGTGCGCGACGCAGTCGGCGCAGGTGATCACCCTCCTCGGGCGCACGGGCAACGCGCGCGCCCCCGCGATGATTCGCCCTTGGCTCCAGGGCCCGTCGCCGCTCGAGCGCGCCTCCGCCGTGGCGGCGCTGCAGCGCGCGGGCGTCGACGGCGCCGAGCCCTCGCTCGCCGCCCTGCTCTCCGACCCGTCGCCGGCCGTGCGCCTCGCGGCCTCCGACGCCCTCGCGCGGCACGGCGGCGGCGCCGCGCTCGCGGCCCTCGCGGCGCAATGGCGCGCGCCCGCACCCCTCGATCGCACCGCGGCCGCCCGCGCGATCGGACGCGTGCTCGGCCGCCATCTCCGGGCCCCGCCCGACGGCGCCGCCCGCGACGCCCTCGCCGCGATGATCACCTGCGCCGCGCAATCCTCGACGCCCGTCGCCGCGGCCTGCGTCGACGCCCTCGCCGAGCCCGCGGGCCTCGGTGACGCCGCCGCGCTCGCGACGCTGCGACGCCAGCTCGCGTGCGGCGACGAGGCGCGCGCGCGCGCCGCGCTCGAGGCCCTCGCCAACGCGTCGACGGTTGCCCGGCGCGCGGGGCTCGCGACGGCGCCTGTCGAGGCCGCGATGGCCCTCCCCGACGACGCGAGCGAGCGCCTGCGCGTGGCGCGCGCGTGGTCCGTCGCGCCGTCTTCGGGCGCGCTGGACGAGGCGTCGCCCGCCGCCCTCGCCAACGCGTTCGCGTCGCTGCGCGGGTCCCGCGAGGCGCCGCCCGCGGTCGTTCGCGCGCTGTGGGAGGCGCTGCGCACGCGCCATCACGAGGCGGTCCTGGTCAACGCGGCGCTCGCCCTGTCACGCGTCGCGACCGCGGCGCCCGACGTCGACGCCGCGCTCGCGCTGATGAACTACCACCGCAGCGCGCGGGTGCGCTCCGCCGCCGCGACGCTGCTGCGCGCGCTGCTCGCGCGGGTCACCGATGCGCCGCTGCGCGACGGCATCGCGCGGGCGCTCGCGCACGCCGAGGGCGAAGCGCCGGCGGGCGCGGGCGACGAGGCTCGCGTCGCGATCGACGCGCGGGTGGTCGACGCGCGGGGCGAGGGCGCGGCGGTCGACTACGCGCTCGCCCTGCCCGACGGGTGGATACGCATGGGCACCGCCGGCCCCGACGGGTGGATCCACGAGCGCGACGCCGCCGCGGGGACGTTCACGGTGCTTGGCCCGCGCGAGCTCGCGGAAACGCCGTGAGCGCTACCGCTCGCAGAGCCCCGCGCTCACGAGCTCCTCGGGCGGCGCGCCGTCGGCGCCCATCGAACACGCAGGCGCGGCCACCGCGCGCGCCTCGTCGAGGCGCCCCTTCGCCCGCAACACGAGCCCCAGCGACGTGCGCACCCGCAGCTCCATGCGCGCGTCGTCGACGGTGGCCCGCTCGCCCGTGATGACGGCCAGCGCCATGCGCAGGTGACGCTCCACCCCCGCGCGGTCGCGCGCTTGCCGCCCGCTCTCTTGCGCGGCCTGCGCGTAGAGCCCCCGCGCCGAGAGGGGGCCGCGGCCGCCCTCGCCGCCCGGGGGAGGCTGCCGCGCCATCGACCACACCGCGAGCGCCATGAAGGCCAGCGCCCCGAGCAGGCCGAAGGCGGTTCTCTTGCCACGATGCTCCAGGCCCATGAACGCTGGGCCCCTCAGAACAGCTCGAGCGCGGCCGACACCGAGAAGGTCGCGAAGGTCGTGTAGCCCACGATGGCGTGCACCGAGCGCAGCGCCGTTTGAAAGTTGCGCACGCCCGACGGGTCCGTGGCCGGGTCGAGGCCCACGATCTGCGGGCTCGCGGCGAGAATGCCCAGAATGGGGAGCAGCACCATCCCCGCGCCGTGCACCCACGCGAGGGTCTTGTGCAGCGCGAGTCGCCGCGACGCGGGGTCGTCGCCCGACGCGGCGTTGTCGGGGTCCGGCGCCGTCGCGGCGATCACGCCCGCGGTGGTGTAGAGCCCCGTGGTGATGAACGCGAAGGTCTCGTGCAGCGCCACGAGCCCGGTGCCGCAGCCGAAGGCGCCGCCGATGCCGCCCTCCGGCGACGCGCAGTTGCCGTTGCCCGCCCAGGTGGCCTTGTTGATCGCGAGAATGGTGCCGAGCACCTCGGTCACCGCGAGGCCGCCCCACGCGGCGAGGGCGAAGCCGCGGTGCACGCGCAGGTTGCGCTCGCGGCGGCGCAAGAGGTAGCGCGCCTGGCGCTCGGCCTCGTGGCAGGTGTCGCAGTCGACGTCACACTGCGCGCATTGGCCCTCGGCGCTCGCCTCCGTCGCCGCCGCGGGCGTCGCGGTCGGGGGCGTCGGCGGGGCCTCGGGAGGGCTCGGCGTCGCGTCGGTGCCGCGCGTCGCGCTCTGCGCCGAGAGCCGCCGCGGGCCTACGTCGAGGAGGGCGCTCTCGAGCCGCACGTCGAGCACCCACGGCGACGATTCGAACGCGGCGCCGCGGGCGAGGGGAGCGCCGTCGGCCTGGCCCGACAGCGCGAGGAGAAACAGTGCTGCAGGGGCGACCATGGCGGCCAACAAACACCCGCGCGCACAGCGCCGTCAAGCGAAACTGCCGCGGCTGAGGGCCTCAGCGGCGGAGGCTGCGCACGCCCGCGCGGAGCACCTTGCCCGAGAGCTCGTGGCCCACGATGGCCGTCGCCACGCGGCCGGCCTCGAGGAGCTTGTCGAGGTCGATGCCCGTGCGAATGCCCATGCCGTGGAGGGTGTACACGAGGTCTTCGGTGGCGAGGTTGCCCGCGGCGCCGGGCGCGTAGGGGCAGCCGCCGAGGCCGCCCACCGAGGCGTCGAAGGTGCGAACGCCCATCTCGAGCCCCACGACCACGTTGGCGAGCGCGGTGCCGCGGGTGTCGTGCATGTGCATCGCGAGGCGGTCGGGCGAAAACTCGCTGAGAAACATCTCGAGGATGCGCTGGGTTTGACGCGGAGTGCCTACGCCGATGGTGTCGCCGAGGGAGACCTCGTAGCAGCCCATGTCGAGGAGCTGGCGGGTGATGGCGACGCCGCGCCGGGGGTCGACGTCGCCCTCGTAGGGGCAGCCCCAGAGGGTCGAGAGGTAGGCGCGCACGCGGAGGCCCTGCTCGATGGCGGGCTGCACCACCTCGCGAAAGCCCGCGAGCGACTCGGCCACGGTCTTGTTCACGTTGCGCTTGTTGTGGCTCTCGCTCACCGAGAGAAACACCGCCACCTCGGCGATGCCGCACGCGATGGCGCGGTCGAGCCCCTGGCGGTTGGGGCACAGCGCCGAGAAGCGCGACCCCTCGGCGCGGTGCACGCGCTTCACGAGGTCTTCGGCGTCGGCGAGCTGCGGGATCCACCGGGGAGACACGAAGCTCGTGACCTCGATGCGCGACAGCCCCGAGGCCGAGAGCGCGTCGACGAGGCGGGCCTTGTTGTAGGTCGACACCTGCGCGGCCTCGTTCTGCAGGCCGTCGCGGGGGGAGACCTCGTAGACCGACACCGCGTCGGGCAGCGACTGAAAGAGGGTGCTGTTCATCGGTGGGGGGATCGTAGTCACCCCGCGCGCGGCTTGGAAGTGCCGCGCGATGCGGGCGCCCGCGTCGCGCTGCCTTGACGGCCATGCGGCGGGTACGTACACCCCTGCGCCAACTGCGGCGGTGCATCGTGCGCACCCACCGCGAACCCTCAGGAGCGATCGCAGACCATGAAGAGCACCGCGAGAGACATTCTCAAAGACCGCAACCGCCTGCCCGGCAACGCCGTGGCTGCCCTGGCCGACGGCAAGCTGGTCGATCTGCACACCCCCATCGAGATGCCCACCGACATCGCGCCGCTGATGTCCGACGACGCGCGCGTGTTGCCGCTCGTGCGCCACTCGACCGCGCACGTCATGGCCGACGCGGTGCAGCGGCTCTTCCCGGGCACGAAGGTCACCGTGGGCCCCGCGACGGACCACGGGTTCTTCTACGACTTCGACCGCAAGGACGGGAAGTTCACCGACGACGACCTCGCCCGCATCGAGGGCGTGATGCGCGACATCGTGAAGGAGGATCGGCCCTTCACCCGCGTGGTGGTCTCGCGCGCCGAGGCCCGCGCGAAGCTCGCCGCCATGGGCGAGACCTACAAGCTCGAGATCCTCGACGCCATCCCCGAGGGCGAAGACATCTCGCTCTATCAGCACGGCGAGTGGGTCGACCTCTGCGAGGGCCCCCACGTGCCCAGCACGAAGTGGCTCCAGGGCGTGAAGCTCACGGGCGTCGGTGGCGTGTACTGGCGCAACAAGGAGGGCAACCCGTACCTCCAGCGCATCTACGGCATGGCGTACCCGACGCAGAAGGCGCTCGACGCGCAGCTCAAGCAGCTCGAAGAGGCCAAGGCCCGTGACCATCGCAAGCTGGGCAAGGAGCTCCAGCTCTTTATGTTTCACGAGTGGGCGCCCGCGTCGCCCTTTTTTCTGCCCCGCGGCGCGTTCGTCTACAACGCGCTCATCGGGTACATGCGCGCGCTCTACGCCCGCTACGGCTACAGCGAGGTGATCACCCCGCAGGTGTTCGACAAGGCCCTGTGGGAGCGCTCGGGCCACTGGGAGAACTACCGCGACAACATGTTCATCGCCTTCGGCAGCGACGCGCTCGAGCCGAAGTCCGCGAAGAACGCCGCGCAGCTCTCGGAGGTGTTCACCGCCGACCACGAGGCCCTCGAGAAGCGCCTCGGCGAGGCGAGCGAGCGCGTAGGCTTCAACTACGTGTGCGGCTGCAAGGCGATGAACTGCCCGTCGCACTGCCTCATGTTCGGCGCCGACCGCAAGAGCTACCGCGACCTGCCGCTGCGCCTCGCCGACTTCGGCCGCCTGCACCGCTACGAGCGCTCGGGCGTCACCCACGGCCTGTCGCGCGTGCGCACCTTCTCGCAAGACGACGCCCACATTTTCTGCACCCTCGAGCAGATGGGCGAAGAGATCAAAGGCTTCTTCGAACTCCTCTACGAGGTGTACGGCGCCCTCGGGATGACCGACGTCAAGATCCGCCTCGCGACGCGCCCCGAGACGGGCTACATCGGCACGCTCGAGAGCTGGGCCGCCGCCGAGAAGTGCCTCGCCGACGCCGTTACCGAGTCGGGCCGCACCTACGAAATCTCCGTCGGTGAGGGGGCCTTCTAGGGTCCCAAGCTCGAGTTCCACGTCACCGACGCCATCGGTCGCTCGTGGCAGCTCGGCACGCTCCAGGTCGACCCCAACCTGCCCGAGCGCTTCGGCCTCGAGTACGTCGGGCCTGACAACCAGCCGCACCGGCCCATGATGCTCCACCGCGCCGTGCTCGGGTCCATCGAGCGCTTCCTGTCGGTGTACATCGAGCACACCGCGGGAGCGTTCCCCGTCTGGCTCTCGCCCGAGCAGATCGTGCTCGTCACCGTGGCCGACCGGCAGATCGACTTCGCGCAGTCCGTCGCGAAGCGCCTCCGCGCCGCGGGCCTCCGCGTCGTGGTCGACGCCACCAACGACAAGCTCACCGCGAAGATCCGCAACGCCTCGCTCCTCAAGCCGCCGTACATCGGCGTCATCGGAGACAAAGAGGTCGAGAACGACGGCGTCACCCTCCGCAAGGGCCGCGCCGACCTCGGCTTCTCGACCGTGGCCGACCTCGCCGCGAAGCTCACCGCCGAGTCCGTCCCGCCCGCGCGCGCCTCCTCGTAGGCCGTCATCCCCGACGCAGCGCAATCCCCTGTAGACAAGGCGCGTTCGCTTGACGCAAGCGCGCCGCTGCTGTTTCCATCGGCGCGATGGAGCCACGAACCACCGAAGATTTCTTTGGTCTCGTCGGCTACCAGCTCGACGGCAAATACAACATCGAGGCCGTGGTCGCCCGCGGGGGCTTCGGCGTGGTGTACCGCGCGCGCCACGCGGTGCTCCACACGCAGATCGCCGTGAAGGTGCTCCGCGTGCCCGACGACACCTCGAGCGCGGCGCGCGAGCGCTTCCTCGAGCAGTTCGTCGAAGAGGCGCGCATCGTCGCGCTGCTGCAGCACCCGTCGATCGTGCGGGTCACCGACTTCGGCGTGTCGACCATGCACGACAACACGCAGGCCCCGTGGATGGTGCTCGAGTGGATCGAGGGGCAGACCCTCGCCGCGAGCCTCAACGCGCGCAAGGGGGCCGGCGGCCGCTCGCCGCGCGAGTGCCTCGACGTCCTGCGCCCCGTCATCGACGCGCTCGCCACCGCGCACGACGCGGGCATCGCGCACCGCGACATCAAGCCCGGCAACATCATGCTGCCCGCCGACCGCCCCGCCACGCGCTCGCGCGCCGTACCGCGCGCGGCGCCGCCCCCGTCGGCGGCCCGCGTGCTCGACTTCGGCATCGCCAAGATGATGGGCGAGGGCGACGACGGCCCCGTCACCGGCCTCACGCAGACGCACTCCGTCGCGCCGTCGTTCTCGCCTCGCTACGCCTCGCCCGAGCAGGCCAGCGGCACGCGCACCGGCCCGTGGACCGACGTGCACGCCCTGGGGCTCACTCTCACCGAGATGCTCACCGACATCGCGGTGTTTCCCAGCGCCGACAAGATGGAGCTGCACGTCAAGGTGATGTCTCCGACGCGCCCCACGCCCGCGCAGTTCGGCGTCGACGTGGGCGCCTGGGAGCCCGTGCTCGCCCGCGCCCTCGCGCTGCGCCCCGCCGATCGGT
Source organism: Deltaproteobacteria bacterium (assembly GCA_947494865.1). Taxonomy (GTDB): domain Bacteria; phylum Myxococcota_A; class Polyangia; order Polyangiales; genus CAISKJ01. The sequence goes on along the minus strand of CANMAT010000136.1, from coordinate 1,014 downwards.
ACCCCAACGCGGGCGAGCTCCTCGCGGCCCTCGAGGCCGACGTGCCCGAGCTGGGCCGCCCCACCACGCCCGACGCGCCCCCCGCCGTCGACGCGGGCACCACCGCGAGGCACCGCGCCGTCGCCGTCGACACGGGCCCCACCCTCTCGCCCACGGAGCGCATCGCCCGCTCGCCCCGCCGCGACGCGCACCGCGCCATCGGCGCGGCGGCGATCGTCATCTCCGTGGGCCTCATCGCGCTCGGCGCCGCCCTCGGCGCTCGCCACCGCGCCGACGGCGTGCTCGCGCCGCGCGCGGCCGTCGTCGCGCCCGTCGCCGTCGCGGCCGCGCCCGTCGTCGCGGCCGTCGTCGCGCCCGTCGTCGCGCCCGTCGCCGTCGCGCGCGCGGCCCCCGCGGCGCCCGGAGTCCCCTACGCCGTCGCGTGGGACCCCTGGCGAGCCCGGCGGGCAGCTCGTTGGCATTGGCAGAAGCTCCCGGGACGCTGCCTTGGCTGCCGCGGGCGAGCTCCATGGCGACCCACCCGTGATCGCGCTCCTCGAAGGTGCCGAGGACGGCGATGACGCCCACGGTGCCGGACCTACGCGGCAAACTCGGCCTCGTGCTCGGCGGCGTCGGCCCCGCCGGACGCGAGCGGGATGGCCTTGAGCGCGACCTCCCTCCCGGCCCGCGCATCGAGCGCGCGCCACACCTGCCCGGTCGCGGCCGCCGTTGCGCGTGAGACCGGGGTGCAGCACGGGCGCCCGCTATCGCGGAGGGGCTCGCGACGCCGGACCGCGCTGCCGATGGGTGCACGGGGCCCCGACGGCCAAATCCGGGTGGTGTACGATGCGCCCCGAGGCCCCCGCGATGACCCAGCCCGTGCCCGGCGTCAATCTCCGCTTCGAGTACGACGTGCCGCTCGGCGACTTCCTTTACCGTGGGGAGCTCGTCCTCCCCACCCAAGGGTATGGCCTCGCCTACGAGGCCGTGGAGCTGCGGATCACGCGGGCCGCGGTGGAGGCGCAGCGCGTGCAG
>CANMAT010000135.1 GCA_947494865.1 Deltaproteobacteria bacterium | reverse complement strand
CGACGCGGCATCGGTGGCCGCCGAGTGGTCGACCACCACGACGAGGTCGAGCCCCTCGTCGCGCGCCGCGCGGGCGTCGACCACGGGAGCCTGCACGGCGACGCGCACGAAGCCGAAGCGGTCTTGATTGGGCACCGAGCGGTCGCCCGGCGGAACGCGCACCGCGGAGGCCTCGCGGGGCGGCGAGCCGCGCAGGTCGAGCACGAAATCCGACGTCGGGATCACGTCGCTGCGCGTGAGGGTCACGTGCGTCTCGTCACGCCGCGCGCCGTCGCTCGCGCGGATCTCCGTCGCGTTGGCGCGCGCCACGTCGACGTCGACGCGCAGCTCGCCCACGCGCGACCCGAGCGACGCGAGGGGGAGCCGCCACGAGCGCCCCCCGTCGGGCCGCGGGGTGAGCCACTGGGTGTAGGTCACGAGCACCTTGCGGGTCATCCCCGGGGTGATGGGGTACAGCCGCGCGTGGTAGCGGCCGGGCGCGTCCCACTCGAGCAGCGCGGGGTCGTGCGTGGAGCCCGCGTACACCTGCGCCTGGTAGTCGCGCGCGGCGACGGTGCGCTCGCGCACGATGCCGTCGACGAGGGTCCCGCGGCGGTCGACGGCGAAGCGTTGGAGCACCGCGCCGCGCGGCACGGTGAGCGTGTAGATGCCCTCGACGGTGTCGGCCGCGGGGTTGAAGAAGGTCTCCTCGAGCTCGGTCACCGCGAGGTCGCCCACGATCGAAACGCGCGCGTCGACGCGTTGCAGTGCGAGGGGCCATCGCGGCGCGCCCTGCTCGTCGGGCCTGCGCGCGGCCACGGCGCCGAGGCCCATCGCGCCGCCCACGGTCACGCCCGGCGGGAGGTCGTCGGCGAGGCCGCCCGTCCAATCGTCGAAGAGCGTGCGCGGGGTCACCGCCGCGTTGCCGCCGCGGAGGTCGGCGCGCTCGCCCGCGTGCACGGCGCCCTGACGCGCGCCCGTCTGCCACGCGACCTCGCCGCCCAGCACGTCGAGGAGCGCGCCGTCGCCCTGGCGCTCGATGCTCGCGCGCACTCCGCGGAGGCGCAGCACCGCGCCGCCCGCGCGCAGCGTCGCGGCGTCGCCCGCGAGGGGGTCAGCCACGGCCGCGGCGCTCACCCAAACGCGCCCCGACTCGAGCGCCACCTCGCTCGCCGACGTGACCGTCACGCGCGTGTTGTGGTCGAGCAGCACGCGCTCGCCGTGGTCGAGCACCACGAGGGCGCGGCCCACGTCGTCGGTGGCGGCCACGGCGCCAGGCGCGAGGCGGAGCACCCCGTCGACGGGCGCGGCGCGCGCCGCGGGTTCGGTGAGCGTCACGCCGGCGCGCACGCGCTCGACCTGGGCGACGGTGACCGCGATGCGGTCGTGGCCGCCGCAGGCCGTGAGCGCGACGAAGGCGCTGAGGCCAGAGTAGATCAGGCGCTGACGGATCATGACGATGAGCCTCTCCCCGCGGTGGAGTCCGTGCCGCGCGCACCATCGCACACGGAGCTCTCCCCGGCGACGCGCTTCGACACGGAAGACATTCTGCGCGCGTTGTAATGCGCGTGACGCCCCGCGCATTGGGGACGCCGCGCGGCGGGCCGAAGGTTTGCGCCCGGTGCGCCTCGCGGGCGACACTGGGCGAGCTCGCTCGCTCCGCGATGAAATCACGCCCCCTACGCCCCCTCGTTCGTTCGACCGCGCTCGCGGCGGCGCTCTGCGCCGGGTGCGGCGCGAAGACTGGCCTCGCGGCGCCCGACGCAGCGACGCCCACCGACGCGTCCGACGACGTCTTCGTGCGCTTCGACGCCTGCGTGGCGGGGCGCTTCGGGCTGGTGCGCCGCGAGGCGCGCATGGTCTTCGTGATCGACCGCTCGGGCTCGATGAGCCTCCCGCTCTCGGGCTCTGACCGCCGCACGCGCTGGAACGTGATGCGCTCCGCCCTCGGCGCCACGCTCCCGCGCTTCGAGACGGCGATGCAGACGGGCGCGCTGATCTTTCCGCGCGTCCCGGCGTCGGGCGCGCTGTCGGCGCTGCAGGCGTGCGACCAGCTGCCGGGCGACGGCCTCGACGTAACGTTCGCCCGCGACAACGCCTCGGAGCTCCTCGACGCCGTGGGCCTCTACGCGCCCGGCGGTGCGACGCCCACCGCGGCGGCCCTTGCGCGCGCCGCCCGCTACGTAGTCGCCCGCGCATCGCGCGGCCTCGCGCAGTACCTCGTTCTCGCCACCGACGGCGCGCCCAACTGCAACGCGGCGCTCGACCCCGCCACCTGCGCGTGCCCGGTGTCGTCGGGTTGCAACGTGCCGGGCCTCGGCGCGCGCAACTGCATCGACGACGACGGCGCCGTCGAGGCCATCGAGCGCGCCGCCGCGCAGGGCGTCGGCACCTACGTCATCGGCATCGATGGCGACATCGACGACCGCTACGTCGCCGTGCTCGACCGCATGGCCGTCGCCGGGGGAAGGGCGCTCCCGGGACCGCGGAGCTACTACAGCGTGCGCGAGGGCGCGCAGCTCGGGGCGGCCTTCGAAGAGATCCAGCGAACGGTGGGGCGCTGCGCGTACGTGACCCCGTCGCGGCCCGACGACCCCGAGCGCATCGCGGTGCGGGCCGGGGGCGTCCTCGTGCCCCGCGACGCCGCGCGGCGCGACGGGTGGGACTGGACCGACCGCCCGTACGGCGAGATCACCCTCTTCGGGCCCGCGTGCGAGCGCTCCGTCGCGGCGTCGCGCGCGCTCGAGGCCACCGTCGCGTGCGGCCGCTGAGGAGAAAATGCTCTGCGGCGCTCAAGGACGGCCGCCGAGGCGCCGATGTGCGGTTCGTCGATGGCACCGCGCGGGGTCGCCGCGCAAAACGCTCCCAACGGGTGGGCAGGCGATGAATCCAAGGTCTTTCGCGATGGTCTCGGCGCTCTCGATGGTCTTCGTGGCCGGGGTCGCGGTGCAGGTGAGCCCGCCGCCGCGAGGCGCCTCCGGCGCGCAGCGCGGGAGGGCGCTGGGCGTCGCGGCCCGCGCGCAAGCCGCCGCGTGCCTCACCCGGTGTCAGCGTGCGCGCGGATCCTGCGCGGGTCGGTGCATGTGACTGCGCGGTGATCGCAGAGGCGTCGGATGGTGTCGAAGGGTCGGGGGTGTACTGGACATTCATGGGTAGCGTGGCGCACGCGTCCCACCCCCTGTTCGATGATAGGATCGGAAACCCGTCGATGACCGAACACACCGACACGTCCACGTTTGATCGCGATGTCGACCCGTCGCGGAGGGCCGCGAGGCTCCTCGTCGAAGAGGCCGGCAAGGCCCCTCGCACGGTGCTCGTCGTGCCAGGCATGGCCATTCGCATCGGCCGCGCCGACAGCCTCGAACTGTCGCTCGATGACCAGCGCGTGTCGCGCGAGCACGCGGTGGTTCGCTACGACGGGCGCGCCGCCTCGCTGCAAGACCTCGACAGTTCGAACGGCACCTGGGTGGGCGAGCGGCGCGTGCAGGGGCTGGTCCCCATCGCGCCGGGCACGATGTTTCGTGTCGGCAGCACCTCGGTGACCGTGCTGCTGCCCGAGCTCGCGGCGCGCGCCCCCCGCGCGGTGACCGTGAGCGACGTGCGCCCCGCGGCGCCGGTGATCGCCGTCGACCCCGCGTCGGTGGCGCTCTTCGCGCTGGCCGACCGACTGGGGCCCAGCGAGCTCCCGGTGCTGATTCAAGGCGAGACGGGGAGCGGCAAGGGGGTGCTCGCCCGCATCATTCACCAGAAGAGCCCGCGGGCCGCGGCGCCGTTCATCTCGGTCAACTGCGCGACGCTGCCCGACTCGCTCGCCGAGGGCGAGCTCTTCGGCCTCGAGCGCGGATCTGATGGAGACCACTCGGCGGGTGTGTTCGAAGCCGCCGACGGCGGCACCCTCATGCTCGACGCAGTGAGCGAGCTGTCCGCCACGAGCCAGGCGCGGCTCCTCCGCGTGTTGCAAGAGCACGCGCTCATGCGCGTAGGCGCCACGGGCCCCATCTCGGTCAACGTGCGACTGGTGGCGTCTACGCACTGCGACCTCGCGAAGGAGGTCTCGGCGGGGCGCTTCCGCGAAGACCTGTACTTCCGACTCAACGGCGTCACCGTCGATGTGCCGCCGCTGCGCGCACGGCCCAAAGACATTCAGGCCTTCGTGCAGCAGTGCCTCGACGAGCAAGGGGGACGCGTCGCGCTCGGCACGGGTGTGGCGGCGGTGCTGTCGGCGCACCGATGGCCCGGCAACATCCGGGAGCTGCGCAACGCGGTCCAAGGCGCGCTGGCGCTCGCGCGAGACGGCGTGCTCAAGGTAGAGCACCTGCCGCCCGCGGTGCGCGGCGAGCCTACGGGCGGCGACTCGCAGGTGTCGGCGCTGCGCGAGCGCGTCGACGAGACCGAGCGCAAGGTGATCATCAACGCCCTCGAGAGCACGGGGTGGAACCAGTCGCGCGCCGCGCGGGTTCTCGGCATCTCGCGCCGCGCCCTGATCTACAAGATGGAGCGGTACGGCCTCAAGCCGCTCCCCAACGGACAGCGCAATGCGTAGGCACGCCACCCCCCCTCCCCGCGCCGTCCTCGTCGCGCTCGCCTGCAGCTGCTCGGCGACCCTCGACTGGGATCGCACGGACACACAGCCCCTCGACGCCCCGACGGCGGACGCTGTTGTCACCACCGACCGCGTCGCCCCGGCCGATACGCCTCGCGATCAGGGAGCCGACGCGCCTCCCGCAGATCGGGTGTGCACCCCCGCTTGCAGAGGCTCCGACGTATGCTGCAACGGCTCCTGTCGGGAGTGCTGCGCGAGCAGCGACTGCCGCTCGGGGCGCGTCTGCTGCCGGGGGTCGTGCGAAGATGGTTGTTGATTCCCGCGCCGGGTCGCGGGGAGGGTATTCTCTTCGCATCGTGCGGGGTCGTTGGGCCCCACCATTGCGAGGTCGAACCGAGGCACGCTAAGGCGCTCGTCCAATGCTCCCGTCCACCACAACGCTCGAACCAGGGACTGAGCTCGCAGGGCGCTACCGCGTCATGGGCCAGCTCGGTGAGGGCGGCATGGGCACGGTGTACGAGGCGGAGCACACCATCATCGGCCGTCGCGTCGCGGTGAAGGTGCTGCACCCCAAGTACTGTGTGCAGCACGACGCCGTGGTGCGCTTTACGCGCGAGGCGCGCGCCGCTGCGGCCATCGGCCACGAGAACATCGTCGACGTGACCGACTTCGGCACGCACGACGGCCAGCCCTTCCTCGTGATGGAGCTCCTGCGCGGCGTCACGCTCGATGAGCTCATGGTCAACCACGACCTCTTCGACCTGCCGCGCGCGTGCGAGATCGTCGGCCGCGTGCTCTCGGCGCTCGCCTCGGCCCACGCGGCGGGCATCGTGCACCGCGACCTCAAACCCGAGAACATCTTTCTCACCGAGCAGGGCACGCGCTCTTCCGTGAAGATCCTCGACTTCGGCATCTCGAAGTTTCAGCAGCAGGGCGACAGCCTGGTGACCACCGAAGAGGGCGCGATGCTCGGCACGCCGAGCTACATGTCGCCCGAGCAGTGGCTCAGCGAGCGCGACATCGACCACCGCGCCGACCTCTTCGCCGTCGGCGTGCTGTTCTACGAGATGCTCACGGGGTACCTCCCCTACGAGGGCGTCAACCGCGGCGAACTCATGCTCCACGTCGTCACTGGCAGCGAGCCTGCCACGCCGCCGAGCGAGCTCGTCGACACCCTCCCACCCGAGGTCGACGCCGTCGCCCTCCGGGCCGTCTCCCGCGCCCGCGGCGACCGCTTCCAGACCGCGCAGGAGTTCCTCGACGCTCTCCGCCCCTTCGGCGCCGCGCACATCGAGGTGACGCCCGCCCTCCCCGCGTCGTCATCGATCGTCCCCGCCGACGCCTTCACCAGCTCGATGCGCGCGCTCCCGAACGCGCGCGGCACGTCGCCACCGTCGCCCCGCGCCGCGCGCACCCTCGCCGATCACCCCGACGAGACGCCCCCGCCCACCATCATCCCTCCGCCCCTGTGGAAGAGCCCCGCGCTGGTCGTAGCGCTCGCGGGCGCCATCGCCGCCGCCACCGCCCTCGCGCTCGTCAAGGGCGCATCGCCGCCGCAGCGGCCGTCTGCGCAGGCGTCACCCGTCGGACGGCCCGCGGCGGCCGCGACCGACGCGCCCGCATCGCCGCCGCCGCCCGCGCAGGTTCGCATCGTGCTGCGCGGCACGCCCGTGGGGGCCACCGTCACCCTCGACGGCACCCCGATGCGCACGAACGAGGTGCGCATCGCCCGCGACGAGCGCGAGCATGCGCTGGTGATCACGCACGAGGGGGCGCGCCGCTCGCTCACGGTGCACGCCGACGCCGATCAGGTGCTCATGATCGACATGCCTCCCGCGGTGGGCGTCGAGGCCCCCAACGACCCTCGCGGACGCGCTCGCGGGCGTGACGAGCGCCCCGCGCAAGGGGGCCGGCGCAGACACGGTCTCGACATCAACCGTGAGTTCTGACAGGTAGTGTGCGCGGCCTCCTCCTCCGGCGGTCGCGCTCTACCATGCGCCACGGCCGCCTGCTTCACATCTTCGTAGCCTCGCTCACGCTCGGGGCGGTCGCCCTCGCTCCCGGCGCCGCGTGCGCGCAGCCTACGCCTGCCCAGGTCGCCGACGGTCGCACGCACTTCAACCGCGGCGTGGCGCTCTTCGACCAGGGCAACCACGACGGCGCGCTGATCGAGTTTCAGCGCGCGTGGGAGCTCTCGCAGCGTCCGTCGGTACTTTTCAACATCGCCGCCACGTGCCAGGCGCTGCACCGCTACGCCGACGCCATCGAGGCGATCGAGCGCTTCCTCGCGAGCCGCGGCGCCACCGATGTGCGCCAGCGGCGGCACGCGCAGCGAACCCTCAACGAGCTCCGAGGCCTCGTCGCCTTCGTGCGCATCACCACCGAGCCCGCTGACGCCACCCTCACGCTCGACGGCCATACGCAGCCCGCGAACGGCGAGCTCGTGATCGGCCCCGGCACGCACCGCGTCGAGGCCGCGCGCTCGGGCCGCAACAGCGCGGCGGCCGAGTTCACCATCGCCTCAGGCGAGCACCGCGACGTGCGCCTCACGCTCACCGTGGCGGGCGTCGCCACGCCGCCGCCTACGGTGGTGATCTTCGACACGGGCCGCGGCGCGCCGCCGCCGCCGCCGCCGCCTCCCCCCGCGACGATCGAGGTTCTCAACGCCCCCGCGGGCGCCACCCTGGCGATCGACGACGTCGTCGCCCCGTCGCCCGAGCGCCCCGTCGAGGTGCGCCCGGGGCGGCACCACCTCGTCGCGTCGGCCCCTGGCGTGCGCCCGTGGCGCGGCGAGGTCCTGGTGCGCGACGCCACGCAGCATCGCCTCGCGCTCTCGCTCGCGGCCGAGAGCCGGGCGTTGCCCCCCGTGTGGTTCTGGGTCGCCGCGTCGACGACGGGGGCGCTGCTCATCTCGACGATCGCCACGGGCGCCGCGGCGCTGGGCACCCACGCCGACTACGCCGCGCTCCCGTCGGGCTCGCCGCAGATCGCGCCCCTCGCCGACCGCGGGCGCGCGCAGGCGCTCGCCGCTGACGTGCTCGCCGTCGCGACGGTCGGCCTCGGCGCCGCCGCGGCGGTGCTCTTCACACGCACCGAGTTTCGCGCCGGGGTCTCGACCGCGCGCTTCGTGCTTGCGCCGCTCGAGGGCGGCGCGGCGGCCTCGGCGTGGGTGAGGTTCTGACGCGTGGCGCGTCGTCGCGTGTGGTGCGAGACGCTCCCCCTCCCCTCCCTCGCGAGCCCCGCGGTGATGGGCCTCGTGGCGCGGTACAACCTGGAGCTCCTCGCGGCCGTGCGCCCCTCCGACCTCGACGCGCTCCCCGGGCTCGTCGCCGCCGCGCGTGACCACGGGGTGCGCCTCGGCCTGTGGCCCATGCTGTCCGACGCCGACGGCAGATGGGTGAGCGCGGCGACCGTCGATCGCTTCGATGCCTTCGTCCGGCGTGTGCTCGACCGCTGCGGGCCCCACGCGCCCGCCGAGGTGGCCTTCGACCTCGAGCCGCCCTTCGGCGTCGTCTCGCGCTGGCTCTCACGCACCGGCGACGCGTCGGGGCCGCGCCTGCGTCGCGCGTCGCTCGCCGTCGCCCGCGACGCCCTCGCCGCGACGATCGCTTGTGTGCGCGACCGCGGCGCCGCGCCGACCGCGGCCGTCGTCCCCATGGTGCTCTTCGACGCGCCGCGCGGACGCCGCGGGCCCTGGCAGCGCGCGCTCGGCACCCCCGTCGACGGGCTCCCGTGGGCGCACGTGAGCGTCATGGCCTACACCACCATGTTCGAAGGCTGGTCGCTCGG
>CANMAT010000134.1 GCA_947494865.1 Deltaproteobacteria bacterium | reverse complement strand
GGCACCGTCCACGCCTCGAGGGCGCCGAGGGGCTCGTCGGCGACGGAGGCCGCGAGGTCGAGGTGCGCGTCGGGCGCTTCGGAGAGGAGCGTCCACAGGGCGGCGTAGCGCTCGCTCGCCGGGGCGTCGCGGTCGGCCGCGAGCGATCGCGCGTCGGTCACAGCGAGAGAAAGAGCTTCGTGAGCATGAAGTCGGAGACGAGAATGGACACCGCGGAGACCACCACGGTGCGCGTGGTGGCGCGGCCTACGCCCTCGGTGCCCCCGCGCGTCTGCATGCCGTAGTAGCAGCCGATCATGGCGATGCTCACGCCGAAGAAGGGCGCCTTGCCGAGCCCCGACATGAAGTCTTGCATGTTGATCGACTCGAGGGCCGTGCGCAGAAAGAAGCCCATGGGCGTGTCGAACTGGAGGTTGGCGACCACCATGGCGCCGCCGAAGCCCACCACGTCGGCGAAGAGCGCGAGCACGGGGATGAGGATCACGCACGCGATGAGGCGCGGGGTGACGAGCTTCTTCACCGGGTCGGCGCCGAGGGCGCGAATGGCGTCGATCTGCTCGGTGACGGCCATGGAGCCGATCTCGGCGGCCATGCCCGACCCGATGCGGCTGCCCACGACGAGGGCCGTGAGGGAGGGCGCCAGCTCGCGGGTGATCGAGAGCCCGATCACGCGGCCCACATAGTCGGTGGCGCCGAAGCGCTCGAGGCCGAAGGCGAACTGCACCGTCATCACCATGCCGACGAACATGGCGGTGATGAGGGCGATGGAGATGGATTTCACCCCCATCTGCTCGAGCTGATAGACCACCTCGCGCCATTCGAAGGGTCGCGCGAAGGCCGCGAGGGTGGCGTCGCGAAAGAGGATCGCCATGCCCCCGAGCTCGTCGAGGAACACGGTGATCGACTCGAGCTGGGCCGCGTACCAGGGCTTGTGCTTCGGCGGCGCCGGCACGATCGACGGGCTCCGCGGCGCGGGCGGCGGCTCGGGGGCGGCGGCGCTCATGGCGCGGCGAGCGGCGAGCGGCCCGTGTGAAAGCCTCGCGCGAAGGCGTCGAAGCCCGCGCGGCCGGCGTCGAAGCGGTCGGGCGGGGCGACGAAGCCGAGGTCGTAGACGCAGCCGTCTTTTTTCATCACGTAGAGCTCGATGGCGCGGGGTACGCCGTCGAGGCTCGCGCGCAGCACCACGTGGCGCGCCTCGCGGCCGTCGAAGGGCACCGTCTCTTCGAGGGCGAACTCGCGCGCGGTGAAGCCCAGGAGCAGGTGCCCGACGAGCGCCGGGAGGGCTGTGTCTTGCGAGCGCTCGCAGGTGTGGTCGACGTGCACGGTGCCGCGCGTCGCCTCGTCGAACCACGCCGCGTCGTTGCCCTCGATGGTGATCGACCGCCACGCGGGGGGCGTCGGGCCGAAGGTGTAGTCGAGGTTCGCGGCGCTCACGGTGTTGCCCCGCACGCTCACCTCGCCGGCGCTCGAGCACGCTGCGAGCAACACAAAAAACAAGACACTCCAACGCGCCTGCACGGCGGCGGACTCTACACAGGTCGGTGAGAAATGCACTACCGCGCGCGCTCCTCGATGGTGACGCGCGTCATGCGGGTGGGCGTCGCGGGCGGCGTCATCGCGTTCTCGTTGCGGGCGATGCGCGCGAGCACGTCGAGGCCGTCGGTGACGCGCCCGAACACCGTGTACTGCCCGTTGAGCGTCGGGGTCGCCGCGAGGGTGATGAAGAACTGCGAGCCGTTGGTGGTGCGCGACGCCGCGCGGGCCATGCCGAGCACGCCCGCGCCGTCGAAGGTGAGCCCGCCGACGCTCTCGGTGTCGAACTGGTAGCCCGGGCCGCCGGTGCCCCAGGCGCGACGGTTGTCGGCGGCGGTGTTGGGGTCGCCGCCCTGCGCCACGAAGCCGTCGAGCACGCGGTGAAACGCGAGGCCGTCGAAGAAGTGGTGCAGCGCCAGGAAGACGAACGAGTTCACCGTGAGGGGCGTCTGCGTCTCGTAGAGGTCGACGGTGATGCGGCCCGCGTCGGTCTCGATCACCGCGCGGTAGTCGCGGCCCGGCGCGAGCACCATCTCGGCCTCGGAGAACACGCGCTCGGGCGCGGCGGTGACGTACGGCGTCGCCGTGAAGCCGCCGCCTGCGGTCGCGTCTGCGGCGGTCGCGTCTGTGGCGATCGCGTCGGGTGTGGCGGCGGCGTCGGGCGCGGCCGCCGCGTCGGGCGTCGAGACCGCGGGGTTCGAAGAGCACGCGGCCACGAGGGCGAGCGCAAACAGTGAGAGCGAGCGGGCGGTCATGGCGCGGCAGTGGAGCCGCGCGGTCGTCGCACTGTCAAGCCATTCAGGTTTCGAAGGGCACCCGCCGATAGAGGGAGTGACTGGGCCAACGTGGGCCGCGCGCCCCCCGCAGCGATCGAGTGAATGCCCTCGTCGGGCGCGCGCAACCCCTGTTTTCGAGCGCCGCGCGGCGGGAACGCACCTTGCGTTCTGCCGCACCGATGGGAGCCGTCGCCATGAGAGCCTTCTTCCCCGTTCTGCTTCTGGGCTGCCTCGCCACGAGCGCGGCGGGCGCGACGCCGCGGAGCGTGCGCGACCGCTTCTCGCGCACCGTAGCCGTGGGCGCGACGGTGGGCGTCGGGTCGCCGCGCGGCTTCGCGGGTGGCTTCGTCGAGCTCCGCCCGTGGCGCGCCTTCGGCGTGTCGGTGGGCGGCGGCGCGGGCGGCACCTTCGGCCCGAGCCTCGACGTGTCGGCCGTGCTCGCGCCCATCGGGGGCACGTCGTGGGCGATCGGCGCCGAGGGGGCGTTCTCGCATCAGTTCAGCTACGGGTCGGGCTTCGCCGCACCCGACGGGCGCGCCATGCCCGCGGGGTCGAACTGGCTCTCGGCGGGCGTGAGCGTCGAGCTCCACCCCTCGCGGGGCTTCCTCCTCCGCGTGGGCGCCGGGCGCGCATGGCTGATGAACACCAGCGACTTCGGCGTGCTCTCGCGCAACGAGCTCGCCTACGCCGAGGGCGAGTACAGCGTCATCCCCGGCGTCACGCCCCTCGACGCGGCCCGCGCGGCGCTCGACGGCGAGATGCTCTCGATGTGGTACGTGCACGTCGACATCGCGCCCACCTGGCGCTGGTAATCCGCGCCCCGCGCTGCGTAGCGCGTGCGCACGCGACACGCGTGTTGACGCCGTAGAAGCCCGACCGATACGATGGGCGCCGATACAATGGCGAACCACTCCACGGGGCAGCTGGCAGAGCAGCTCCTCGCCGAGAACCTCATCACGGCCGATCAGTGCGAGGCCGTGCTGCACCGGGTCAACACGGAGAACGTTCGCGTCGAAGACGCGCTCGTCGACGCCGGCGCCATGGCCGAGTACGACCTGCTCAAGTACCTGGCCAAGAGCTATCGCACGCGCTTCGTGGTGACGTCGAAGCTCGCCCGCGTCGACCTCGACCGCGCCCTCCTCGAGCTGGTGCCGCGCAAGGTGGCCGAGGAGCTCGTGGTGTTCCCGGTGCTCTTCGACCCGGCCACGTCGTCGCTGTCGGTGGTGTCGCCCAACGCGGGCAACCCCGAGATCGCTCAGGCCGTGCAGACCGCCACCAACGTGCGCGAGGTGCGGGTCTTCGTGGGCCGCCCCGCCGCCGTGCGCGCGGCCATTCAGAAGCACTACGCGGGCGACATCTACGCCTTCGCCCACGCCGACACCTCGGGCCGCGAGCAGTACATGTCGCTGCTCGAGCTCTACGACCGGCAGAACATTCGCTTCGACCAGCCCACCGTCACGGCCCCCGCGGTCGAGCGCGGGCGCGAGCGCGTGCTCACCGAGAAGGAGCTCACCGCGCCGCGCACCGCGCAGCCGCCGTCGAGCCCCGCGGCCACCGTGGCCCTCCTCGAGGCCACCAACGTGCTCATCGCGCTGCTCGAGAACGCGCGCGGCGACCTGCGCAGCCACTCGGCCCTCACCTCGCGGTGGATGCGCAAGCTCGCCGAGCGCATTCGCCTCGGCGAGGCCGAGGTGCTCAGCCTCGCGATGGCGGGCCTCCTCCACGACGTGGGCAAGACGTCGACGTACCACCTCACGGCACTCAACGTTGCCCAGTTCGAGAGCCACCGGCAGATGGCGGCCAAGTCGTTCACCACGCCGCTGCGGCTCTTCGAAGCCGTGTCGCTCGAGGCCAACACCACCCTCGCCCTGCGGCACATGTACGAGCGCTTCGACGGCGAGGGCTTCCCCGACAAGCTCACGGGCAAGGAGATCCCCCTCGGCGCGCGCCTGCTCAGCCTCGTCGACACCTACGCCGACCTCACGCAGAACGGCCGCAACCCGTACCGACGCATACTCTCCGCGAGCGAGGCCTGCGACGTGCTCGACCGGCAGAAGGGCGCCGTGTTCGACCCCAACCTCGTCGACCTCTTGCGTCAGGCCGTCACCGGCGACGACCTGCGCGCGCGCCTCCTCGCCGATCGCCCCGGCGTGCTCGTGGTCGACCCCGACGCCGAAGAGAGCGCCGTGCTCGAGCTCCGGCTCCTCGAGGAGGGCTTCGACGTCCGCGTGGCGCGCAACGTAGAAGAGGCCCTCGCGGCCCTCAACCGCGGCGCCCACGAGGTCTGCATCTGCGAGACCGAGGTGTCCGGCGTGTCGGGCTTCGACCTCCTCGTGCGCGTGCGCGGCACCCCCGCCCTCGCGGCCGTGGCGTGGGTGTTTCTCACCCGCGACTCGCGCAAAGAGTCCATCGCGCGCGGCTTCGAACTCGCCGCGAGCGACTACGTGCTCAAGCCCGCGCCCGCCGCAGTGCTCGTCGCCAAGGTGCGACAGCTCATCGCGCAGCGCGACGCGAGGCACCCGCGCGGCGTGTCGGGCTCGCTCGCCGAGCTGGGGCTCACCGACGTGGTGCAGGTGCTCGCGCAGGGCCGCAAATCGGGCCAGCTCCGCGTTCGCAGCGGCAACGACCAGGGCGAGGTGCACTTCGTCGACGGTCAGATCGTGAACGCCCTGTGGCCCAACATGCGCGGCGAAGAGGCTTTTTTTGGCCTCCTGGGGCTCTCGTCGGGCGACTTCTCCTTCGATCCGACCTTCAAGCCCGGCGCCCGGGTGATCAACGGCAGCGTCGAGGCCCTCATGCTCGAGGGCGTGCGCCGCCTCGACGAGCGGCGACCCTCGCGCTGAGCGCGCGCGCTTCTTCGCACGGCGGCGCTTTACTCCAGGCGCAGCCGCGATAGCTTCCACGCGCCGCCCGCCATGAGACCGAACCTCGCCCGCTCCACACTCGCGCTCTGCGCGCTGATGGGCTGCGCCACGCAGCTCCCCGACGCCGCCACCCAACAGCCCGACGCTCCGGCGCCCATCGACGTGGAGCAGCCCGTCGAAGACACGCCCGTCGTCGAAGACACACCCGTCGTCGAAGACACACCCGTCGTCGAAGACACACCCGCCGTCGAAGATGTGCCCGTCACCCCCGATGTGCCCGTCACCCCCGACGTGCCGCGCTGTACGGGGGGCCTCACCGACTGCGCGGGGAGCTGTCGCGACCTCGCGGGCGACCCGTCGAACTGCGGCGCGTGCGGCGTCGCCTGCGCCACGGGGCAGCGCTGCGCGGCCGGCGCGTGCGCGTGCGCCGCGGGGCAGGCGCTCTGCGCGGGCACCTGCCGCGACGTCACGAGCGACCCGGCCAACTGCGGCGCGTGCGGGCGCGCGTGCCCCACGGGCGAGTCGTGCGCGGGCGGCGCGTGCATGCTCGCGTGCCCCGCGGGGCAGTCCAACTGCGGCGGCGCGTGCCGCACGATCGCCACCGACGCGATGCACTGCGGCGCGTGCGGGCGCGCGTGCCCCGCGGGCAACACCTGCGTCGGCGGAGCGTGCCGGGCGGGCACCCCGGGCGGGCCCGACTTCAGGGTCAACTGGCTCGGCAGCACGGGCTGCGTGTCGGCCGAGCACGGCTCGGTCACGGGCGCCGACCGCGGGGGCCTCGCGCTCGCCAACACGCAGTTGTTCTACACAGGGCAGACGGCCACGGGGCGCTTCAACGTCGCGTCGCTCGAGGGCTCGGCGCTCACGACCCGCTACGACGCCATCGTGAGCAACCTGCGCACGGGCGTGGTGTACACCTTCGTCGACGCGACGGGCGCCGCCCTCGCGCCCCCCGGCGGCACCGCCGCGGCGCTGCGCGAGATCGACGGCGCCACCGGGGCGCTCACCGCGCGCACGCTCCCCCTCTCGGCCACCATTCCCATCACGGGCGGCGCGACCGCGAGCGCCGTGGGCTTCTTCTCGGGGTGGGATCGCCTCATCGTCATGGCCGCGGGCCGCGCCTACAACATCGACCTCCCGTCGGGCGCCGTGCTCGACCTCGGGGCGTCGGCCGTGCCCACGCGGGCGCCGTGCGGGGGCTGGGCGTTCTGGGGCGTCGCCGAGCTCAGCGCGAGCATCCCCTACGTGGTGTACGTGGCCGACACGAACACCATCGCCCGCCGCGCGCTGCCCACGGGCCCCGCCACGACGGTGTCGGCGTTCTCGAGCCTCGGAAACATGTGCGGCTTCACCATCGCCCCGGGCGCGCGGCGCTGGTATTTTCACCACTCGCGGGGCTCCCAGCTCGCGGGCTCGCCCACCGCGATGGAGACGCTGGGCTACTGCGACGCGTCGAGCTCCGTGGCCGGCGCGGCGTGCCCGCCCGGCAGCGCCTCGTGCGGCGGCGTGTGCCGCGCCCTCATGACCGACGCGGCCAACTGCGGCGCGTGCAACACCGTGTGCCCCGCGGGGCAGGCGTGCCGCGCCGGCGCCTGCGCGGCCATCGCCGGGCGGTACACGCGGGCTACGCCGCCGCTCGCGGCGCCCTTCATCGACGCGTGCACCGCGCCGGGCCACCGCACGGTGCTCACGAGCGTCGACGACGCGGTCATCGGCGTCACCGTGCCCTTCGATTTCCGGTACTGGGGCGCGGCGGTGCCCATGGGCGCGCCCCTCACGGTGTCCACCAACGGGCACATGTTCTTCGGCACCGGGACGTTGGCGAGCATCAACGGCACCATCCCCTCGACGACGACGCCCAACGGCGTGCTGGCCCCGCAGTGGCGCGACCTCGAGACGCGCGCCGACGGCATCTGCGTCGCCACGGCGGGCGCCACGCCCGACCGGCGCTTCGTCGTTCAGTGGAGCAACGTCGGCGTGTATTCGTTTCCGAGCGGCGCGGGCAACCTCAACTTCGAGGTGGTGCTCAACGAGCGCGACCTGTCCATCGACTTTCTCTACACCGCCATGACGGGCGCGATGGCGGCCACGGTGGGCATCGAGAACCAGACCGGCACGCTGGGCGTCGGCGGCTGCCCCGCGGGGGCCACCACCTATTCGTGCGTGGTGCCCGCGAGCGCGGGCGTGCGCTTCACGCCGTCGCTGTGAGAGCCTTGCGCGCCGAGGGTATGTCTGCGTAGCTTCGGCGCCCGTCGCGGGGGGTTCACCCCCGCGCACGCACCCGCGAGAGCACCCTCATGGCCACCGTCAACGCACACATCACTGGCACCGTCTGGAAGATCGAAGTCAAGGTCGGCGAGCGCATCGAAGAGGGCACCGTCGTGTCGATCCTCGAGTCGATGAAGATGGAGATGCCCGTCGAGTCCGAGATCGCCGGCACCGTGACGAAGATCCTCGTGGTCGAGGCGCAGGCCGTCTCCGAGGGGCAGCCCCTCGTCGAGGTCGAGTAGCCGACGCCCGGCGCGCGCCGCCGGTAAGGGTGCGGCCACGGTGCGCACTCGCACCCGCTGCGTAGTGACAGCCCCGCGCGATCTGTGGCACTCACTCGGGTCGTGAACCTCCTCCCCGACCGTAACGCGAGCCGCCCCGGAGACGACCCCATCTTCGCCCTCAACCGCGAGGCCACGCAGCGCCGCGCGACGGGCGAGAAGATCATCAACGCCACGGTCGGCGCCCTCCTCGAAGACGACGGCTCCCTCGCCGTGCTCCCCTCGGTGGTCGACGCCATCCGCGAGGTGAACCCCCTCAAGGCCGCCGCGTACGCGCCCATCGCGGGCGTGCCCGAGTTTCTCTCCGCCGTGACGCGCGACCTCCTCGGCGGCACCGCGCTCGCCGATCAGGCCGTAGCGTGCTCCACCCCCGGCGGCACCGGCGCGCTGCGCCACGCCCTCTCGATCTTTCTCGACCACCGCCAGTCGATGGTCACCTCGTCGTTCTACTGGGGGCCCTACGCCACCCTCGCCGACGAGCACGAGCGCGGCGTCGTGACCTTCAACACCTTCGCCGACCACGGCGGCATCGACCTCGCCGCGTTCGAACGCACCCTCGCCGAGACGGCCGAGAAGCAGGGCCGCCTGCTCGTGTTTCTCAACGACCCCTGCCACAACCCCACGGGCT
>CANMAT010000133.1 GCA_947494865.1 Deltaproteobacteria bacterium | reverse complement strand
TGCGGCGGTACACCATCGCCACGTCGGCGACGCCCACCTTGCCGAGCTCGCGCGCCACGTCGATGGCCGTGTTGCCGCCGCCCACCACCACGGCCCGCCGCACGCCCGCGACCGCGAAGCCGGGCTCGTTCTTCAGGCGCTCGATGAAGGCCGTGGCGCCCACCACGCCGGGGCCGTCTTCGCCGGGCACGCCGAGGCGCGTGTCGGCGCCGAGGCCCACGCCGAGAAACACCGCGTCCCACTCGGCGAGGAGCGACGCGGCGGTGACGCCCGTGCCCACCTCGACGCCCGCGCGAATCTCGACGCCGAGCGAGCGCACGTACTCCACCTCGCCCAGGCTGTCTTCGGTGTGCAGCTTGTAAGGCGCCACGCCCGTGGTGTTGAGCCCGCCCGGGAGCGCACCGCGCTCGAAGATCACGGCCTCGTGGCCCTCGAGCGCGAGGTACGCCGCGCACGCGAGCGACGCGGGCCCCGCGCCCACGAGCGCCACGCGCTTGCGCACCGCGGCGGTCTTGGGCGTGAGCACCCTGTGGCCCGTGGCGTGTTCGCGCGCGACCGCGGTGTCCGTGGCGTAGCGCTGCAGCCGACCGATCTGGATCGGGGGCTTGTGCCAGCCGTTGTAGACGCAGTCGCCGACGCAGAGCACCTCGACGGGGCACACGCGCGCGCACGAGGCGCCGAGAATGTTCGCGTCGAAGATGGTGCGCGCCGAGCCCACCACGTCGCCCGTGGCGATCTGACCGATGAAGCGCGGGATGTCGATCGAGGTGGGGCACGCCTTGATGCACGGCGCGTCGACGCAATAGAGGCAGCGCTCGGCCTCGGCGCGCGCCTCGGCGGGCGTATAGGCGGGCTTCGACTCGGGGAGCTGCGACTCGAGCCGGTCGGCGGGTACCACGAAGGGGGATGCGTTCATCGGTGCATGTTCTCCGGTGATCAGCCGAGCGAGAAGGTCGAGCGCTTCACGAAGCGACCGTCGCCCTTCTTGCCCTGGTACTTGCCGTGCTCGACGATCACCCGGCCGCGCGAGAGCACGTGCGTGGCGCCGCCGAAGACGGTGCGGCCCTCGTAGGGCGAATAGTCGACGCGCATGTGCATGTTGGCGTGGTCGAGCGTGTGCTCCATCTCGCCGTCCCACACGAGGAGGTCGGCGTCGGCGCCCACCGCCACGGTGCCCTTGTGGGGATAGAGACCGAAGATCTTCGCGGGGGCCGTCGAGGTGATCTCGACGAAGCGGTTCATCGAGATGCGACCCGTGCGCACGCCGCCGTCCCACATGAGATACATGCGCGTCTCGACGCCGGGCATCCCGTTGGGAATCTGCGCGAACGAGGCGCGGCCGAGGTCTTTCTGGCCCTTCATGCAGAAGGGGCAGTGGTCGGTGCTCACCACCTGGAGGTCGTTGGTCTTGAGGCCGCGCCAGAGGTCCTCTTGCATCTCCTTGGGGCGCAGCGGCGGCGTGCACACGTACTTGGCGCCCTCGAAGCCCTCGCGCGCGAGGTCGTCGAGCGAGCAGAAGAGGTACTGCGGGCACGTCTCGGCGTAGGCCGCCATGCCGCGGTCGCGGGCCTCGAGCACCTTCTCGAGCGCGCGCGGCGCCGAGAGGTGAACGATGTACACCGGGGCCCCGGCCATCTCGGCGAGGCACAGCGCGCGGTGCGTGCCCTCGGCCTCGGCGATCTGCGGCCGCGAGAGCGAGTGATACTTCGGCGCCGTCTCGCCGCGCTCGAGGGCCTGCTTGATGAGCACGTCGAGCGCGATGCCGTTCTCCGCGTGCATGCAGATCAGGGCGCCGATCTCGCGCGCGCGCTGCATGGCCCGAAAGATCTGTCCGTCGTCGACGTAGAGCACCCCGGGGTACGCCATGAAGAGCTTGAACGAGGTGATGCCCTCGTTCACAAGCTGCCCCATCTCGGCCACCGTGCTGTCGTTCACGTCGGTGGTAATCATGTGAAAGCCGTAGTCGACGGCGGCCTTGCCCTCGGCCTTGGCGTGCCACGCGTCGAGGCCCGTGCGCAGCGCGGTGCCCTTCGTCTGAATGGCGAAGTCTACGATGGTGGTCGTACCGCCGTGTGCCGCCGCGCGGGTCCCCGTTTCGAAGTCATCGCTCGACGTGGTGCCGCCGAAGGGCATGTCGAGGTGCGTGTGCGCGTCGATGCCGCCGGGGAGCACGTACTTGCCCGCCGCGTCGATCACGGTCTGTGCTTCGCCGTACTGCGCGCGCTGCGCGGGGTGCGTGAGGCCCGTGATGATCCCGTTCTCGATCCACACGTCGGCCTTGTAGGTGTCGACCGCGGTCACCACAGTGCCGTCTTTGATGAGTGTGCGCATGGCTGTTTACTTCTCTGCCGTGAGGTCGCTGTAGGAGTCGGGGCGGCGGTCGCGGTAGAACTGCCACACGCGCCGCACTTCTTCGATCACTTCCATGTCCATGTCGGCGGTCACAAGCTCGCTCCGATCGCGCGAGGCGGTCACGAGGAACTTGCCGCGCGGGTCGACGAAATAGCTCTGGCCGTAGAACTCCCCGATGTTCCACGGCCCCTCGGTGCCCACGCGGTTGATGGCCCCGAGAAAGTACCCGTTGGCCACGGCGTGGGCGGGCTGCTCGAGCTTCCACAGGTGCTCGCTGAGGCCCGCCACGGTGGCCGAAGGGTTGAACACGATCTCGGCGCCGTTGAGCCCCAGCGCGCGCGCCCCCTCGGGGAAGTGCCGGTCGTAGCAGATGTACACGCCCACGGTGGCGAACTGCGTGCGAAACACCGGGTATCCGAGGTTGCCGGGCTTGAAGTAGAACTTCTCCCAGAAGCCCGGATTACACTGCGGAATGTGGTTCTTCCGGTACTTGCCGAGGTAGCGCCCGTCGGCGTCGATCACGGCGGCGGTGTTGTAGTACACGCCCGCCGACTCGCGCTCGTACACCGGCACCACGATGGCCATGCCGTACTTCTTCGCGAGCCCCTGCATGAGCTCGGTGGTGGGGCCCGGCACCGACTCGGCCGCGTCGTACCAGCGGATCGATTGTGAGGGGCAGAAGTAGGGCCCGTTGAAGATCTCTTGCAGGCACAGAACCTGTACGCCCCGACGACCCGCCTCTTCGATCATGGGCAGGTGCGCCTCGAGGGCCCGCGCCTGAATCTCCGCGACCGGAACACCCTCGTCGTTCACCGCGTTCGCGCACTGAATCAGTCCACCACGCACGATTCGAGACATCGCTTGACGCTCCTTCCCGCGGGCGCTCCACGCGGCGCCCGAAGGGGCACGAACACTAGCAACACCGCGCCCGATCTAGAAGCACTTCATGGATCGCCTACGCCGCCGGGAGCGCCGCGCGGTCGCCCGTCGCGCGCATCCCCAGCACGTAGAGTCCGCCGGCGCTGAAGGCCCCCACGAACCACGCCTGGTCGTAGAGGGGCTTGAGCGCGGGCACGAACGCGCCCACCCACGCGAGCGCGCAGCCCGCCAGCGTGGCGCCCACGGCCACGCCGTTCACGCCGCTGCCCTTGAAGCGCTCGCCGTCGGGCACGCCGTACGCGTAGCGCCCGTCGGTGCGGTAGAGGTCGGCGAGGTCGAGGCGCTTCTTCTTGATGATCCAGTAGTCGGCGATGAGCACGCCCGCGATGGAGCCGAGGCCCCCGGAGTAGCCCACGAGCCACGTGAAGATGTACCCCGACGGGTCGGCGAGGAGCTTCCACGGGCACATGGCGATGCCCACGAGGCCGGTGATCAATCCGCCGCGGCGGAAGGTGATCCACTTCGGGAAGGCGTTGGCGAAATCGTTGGCGGGAGAGACCACGTTGGCGGCAATGTTCACGGCCAGCGTGGCGATCACCACGGTGAACATCGCGAGGGCCACCATCCAGCGGTTGGTGAAGCGCAGCGCGAGGTCCATCGGATCCCAGATGGCCTCGCCGTAGATCACCTGCGTGGCGCTGGTGATGATCACCCCCATCGCGGCGAAGAGGGTCATCGTGGTGGGGAGCGCCACCACCTGGCCGATCACCTGCTCGCGCTGCGAGCGCCCGTAGCGGGTGAAGTCGGGCATGTTGAGCGACAGCGTGGCCCAGAAGCCGATCATGCCCGTGAGCGACGGGATGAACACCGACCAGAAGCTCCCGTGGCCGTGAAAATGGCTGTTGCGCTCGAGGATGGGGCCGAGCCCATGCGCGTGGTCGATGGCCCAGTACACGAGCACGCCGGTCATCACGAGCACGTAGGGGGCGGCGATGTTCTCGACCTTTCGCAGGAGGTCCATCCCGCGAAAAATGATCCAGATGTTCATGCCCCAGAAGGCCATGAACGAGAGCCACATGGTGGGCGCGTGGCCGCCGACGGGGCCGCCCAGCAAGGTCTCCCACGCGGGCCACATCGAGCGCATGAAGGTGTGCAGCGCCTTGCCGCCGATCCAGCACTGAATGCCGAACCAGCCGCACGCGACGATGGCGCGCATGAGGGCCGGCACGTTCGAACCCCACGTGCCGTACGCCGCCCGCGCAAACACCGGGAAGGGGATGCCGAAGCGCGTGCCCGGGTGCGAGTTGAGCAGAATGGGCACGAGCACGATGAGGTTGCCCACCAGAATGGTGAACAGCGACTGTGTCCAGCTCAGGCCGCTCGCGATGAGGCCCGCGGCGAGCATGTACGTGGGGATGCAGTGCGCCATGCTGATCCACAGCGCCGCGAAGTTGTAGGTCGTCCAGTTGCGGTCGGCGACGCGCGTCGGCGCGAGGTCTTCGTTGTAGAGCTTCGAGCCCTCGAGCTTCACGTCGGCCCGCAGCTCGACGCGCCCGTCCGACAGTTCGACCTGTTCGTTGATCATCGCGGTGTAGATCCTCGCAATCTGGCGGAGGCTAACAGCGCGAAGAGGCCTACCGGCAAGCTATTTCTGCAGCGACGGCACCCAGAACGTGTCGCGCCCACCGACCTCCGACACCGCGACCGCGTTGCCGTCGGGGTCGCTCGTGCGGCGGTACACCGCGAGCACCTGGTCGTAGTCGAGGTCCGTGTCGATCGAGAGGCGCAGCACGTCTTGGAGCGCGCCGTGGAGCCGCACCACGTCATCGCCCGAGAGCGTGTTCGCCGGGCGGTCGGGCGCGATGCGCGCGCGGTAGAGGCACTCGCACGCGTACATGTTGCCGATGCCCGCCTGCTTCTTCTGATCAAGCAGGTACGCCTTGATGGCCGTCTTCGAACGCGACGCGCCCGCGCGAAGGCCCTCGGCGGACCATTCGTCGGTGTAGGCCGGGTCGGTCTCGGGCGTCACCAGCACCTCGGGCCCGAGGTCGCGCAGCTCCGTCACGCCGCCGCTCCCCACACCCGGAAACACATGCACCTTGCCCTTGTATTCGGGCTCGTGAAAATTCACCTTGCCGCGCGAGGTCTCCATCCAGAAGTTCACCGACTTCGCGGTAGGCGCTTCATGGTGGTGCTTGTAGCGAGACACGAAGTCGTCGCCCTCCATCGACCATCGACCCTTGAACATGAGGTGCGAGGTGAGCGTGCCCGTCGAGAGGTGCATCACCACGTGCTTAGCCCGCTGGGTCACGCGATCGAGCGTGGCGCCTTCGAAGAAGCTCGCGAGCACCTGCGCCTTGTCGGGATCGTCTTTGAGGGCGGTAAAGTGCCCGCCGTGATAGCCGAACGCGCTCACCGTCGCGCCCTCGGCGCGCTCGCGCAGCCACCGCACCTGCTTGTTGACCTCGGCGAATTCAGGCATCGATCGTCTCCGTTGTAGGGTGACTCAGCCGCTCCAGGTTACGCGCAGCGATTGGAGCCACGCGGCGCGCCTTGCCATCTCGTCGTCGGCGTAGAGGCCCGCGTCGTCGAGGCGCGCCTCGCGCACGTGGCCGCTGCGGGCGTCTTGCACCGCGAGCACGAGCACTCCGTTGGGGCGCACGTCGAGCCGCACCTCTACGCGCGCGCCGTCGTCGAGGTCGTGGTCGAAGGCGAGCTGGTACACGCCCACGCGCGTGGCCTCGCGCTCCGAGCGGCCCTCGAACACCTCCACCGGGAGCACGCGCCCGCCGCCGCGCATCGCGAAGTGCGCGCGGCCCACAAAGGGCGTCGGCGTGCCCGCGGGCACCAGCGGGTGGAGCACCGCGCGGCGACCGTCGGGCGCGCTCGCGTCGGGCTGGTACGCGCGAATGGAGAACGTGTCGGGCACCACGCCGCGCATCTCGACGGCAGGCCGTACGGCCCCCGCCGCGAGCGTGGCGCCGTACACCGCCGCCCCCGCCGCGACGATGGTGAGGGGGTTGAGCGGGTGCCCCGGGTCGTCGAAGATGCGCACGCGCTGACACCGCTCGCGCATGCGCTGTTGCAGGGGCCACAGGAGCGACGAGCCGCCCGTGAGCAGCACCTCGTCGAGGTCTTGCCAGGTGAGCCTCGCGCGCTTGAGGGCCTCGTCGGCGCAGGCGATGGCGCGGTCGAGCTCGCCCGCGATCCAGCGCGTGAGGTCGGCGAGCGTGACCTCGAGAATCACCTCTTCGCCCTCGCTCTCGGCGTCGAACACGGGGGTAAAGCGCTTGGTGCGCACGCGCGCCATCGGTGACGGATCGCTCGCGGCGTCGGTGTTGAGCGCCACCTTGAACCACTCGGCGAGCTCCAACAGACGCTCCGCCGTGGCCTCGTTCACCGACGCGAGGGTGAAGCCAGCGTCGCCCGTGCGATGCGCGTACTGGGCCACGAGCGCGTCGCGGATGCGCGCGTCGATGGCGAGGCCGCCAAGCTGCACGCCGTACGAGTCGATGGCGCGGAGCTGCTGCGTTGCGCCGACGGGCGCGTCGCGCTTCATGAGGGTGACGTCGAGCGTGCCGCCGCCGAAGTCGAACACCATGAACGTGAGCGGACGGTCGCTCGAAGCGCCTTCTGCGGCGCGCAATCCGTAGGCCCACGCGGCGGCGTCGGGCTCCGTGATGAGCCCCACCACGGGCAGGCCCGCCATGCGCGCGGCCTGCGCCGTGGCGAGCTTCTCGCGGTTGCGAAAGCGCTGCGGGTGCGTGATCACCACGCCGTCGAGGGGAGGCAATCCCGGCCGCACGCGCACCATCTCGGCGAGCGCGCGGAGAATCACCGCGCCCACGTCGGTGGCGCGCAGCTCGTGGCCTCCGACGCTCCACGGAGGCCCCGCGAGCACGCGCTCGCCGACGCCCATGTGGTTCTTCGAACCGCGCACCAGCACCACGTCGTCGGGCGCGCGCTCGGCGTCGCCGACGAGCTCGCGGTACCGCCGCGCGGCGTCGCTGCCGACCACCGCCGCGGCGCCGTCGCGGGCTGTGAGCAGCACCAGCGAGGCGAGCGTGGGGCGCCCGTGCTCGAGCGTCACGACCTGCGGCTGCCCGCGGTCGACGTAGGCCACCGAGCAGAACGTGGTGCCGAGGTCGATGCCGTAGATCGCCACGCGCTAGCTCACTGCCGCTGCACCACGAGGCTCACGCGGTCGAGCAGGCCCTCGCGCGCGACGCCCGCGGTGACCACGGCGCGCGCCAGGTCGGCGAGGCCGAAGACCTTCTCGGGCGTCTCGTACGAGGTGTCGCCGCTCTCCGTCGAGAACCACTCGCGGGCGAGCGCGGCGGCGTCGACGGTCCACCGCGCCGATAGGCCGAGGTCGTACTGAAAGCGCCCCTGCGGGAGCACCGTGCAGTCGATGCCCGCGAGCGCGGTGAAGCCTCCCGCGCGGGGCAACGGCTCGCGCGGCACGAGGAGCTCGTTGGCGGGACGCGAGAGCAGCCGCCACGCGAGGTCGACGCGCGCGAAGGGCGGCGGCGCGAGCGATCCGAGCGCCACGCTGCCTTCGAGGCGGATGCGCGCCTTCGCCCGGACATCGCAGCGCGCGGGGATGACGAAGCCCTGCGCGCCCCGCTGCGGGCGGTCGACGTAGAGCGTGTCGGCCGAACCCCCGTTCTCGTTGCGAATCGCGTTGACCACCGCGGCCGAGAGCCCTTCGAAGGGCGCCCACTCGCTGAAGGCCACGTCGTCGGGCGCTCCGCGTACGGTGATGCGCTCGACGCTCAAGCGCCGCTGCATCTCGGCCACGAAGAGCCGCGCGCGAGGGATGTCGCGCGACAGCACAAACACCATGAGCGGCCGCGCGCCGCGCCAGTCGAAGGGCCCCGTGTCGCTCGTAAAAACAGGTCGCGACGCGGCGAAGGTGACGCCGTTCCAGAAGGGCTCGCGGTTGAGGGCTGTAACGTGTGAGAGGGTGCGCGCCCACATCGCAGGGTCGAGCCTGCGCTCGGCGAAGTAGCGCCCGTTGAAGGTCATGAACAGGCGCCCGACCCACACGCCGTAGCCCTCGTCGACGCGCGCGCGCAGCAGGGCCGCGAGGCAGCTCGGGTCGGCCCCCGCGGTGCACGCCACGTCGCTCGCCGC
>CANMAT010000132.1 GCA_947494865.1 Deltaproteobacteria bacterium | reverse complement strand
TGCCCTCGATGTTGATGCGGTCGGCGCCGGTGTCCGAGGTGATGCCGTTCTGACTGTCGCGCACCACGATGTTGCGAAACGTCACGTTGGTCGAGCGCTCGGTGACGCGAATGGCCGACGCGTTGTTGAGCGTGTTCGCGCCGTTGGCGAACTCGACGTTCTCGATGAGCCAGTGGTTGGCGCCCACGCGGCCGTCGGGGCTGCTGAACTGAAACAGCGCGCGGGGGCGGCCGCCGTCTCCGGAGAGGTTGAGGCCGGTGCCGTCGATCACGGGGCGCCCGCCGACGCCGCGGATCGTGATGGGGAGCGCCTCGGTGCCCGAGACCTCGATACGGCAGGCCTCGCGGTAGGTGCCAGGATCGACCTCTATCACGTCGCCGGGGCGGAGCGTGACGGAGCCATCCGTGAGGAGCGCACACGGGGAGCGAGTGCCGCGCGTCGGGCCGACGCTGTACGTGACCGCGAAGGCGGTCGACGACGCCGATACCAGCGCGAGCGCCAGGGGAAGTCCCGTGAGCAGCCCGGTCCTTCGAAGGATCTTGTGTCGCATGAATCCCCTTCTAACTCAGGTGTGAAAACCTTGGGAACATGGGGCCCGCGATGACACAACGCTGCTGTTTTCTCGCGTCGTCACCGCAACGCGGAGGGGGGGCGATGTCTCCCTTGGATGGCTGTTTTCGTCGTAGAACAAGCCACTTTCGCGAAACGCGCTCCGGAGCTCTGGAACGGCACGTCTCAGGGTGGGTCGGTCGGGGACACGGGCGCTACACCGTCACGCGGCGGTGCCACGTGTACCATTCGACGGTGAGAATGAGCATCGCGGCGAGGATCAGGTAGCGCCACAGCTCGCGCCGCACGCCTGCGCGGCCCGCGCGGGGCGCGGTGGCGCGGGTGCCGTTGACGTCGAGGGTGGCGACGGGCGCGCAGTCTGACTCGCGCGGGTCGGAGAGGTTGCCCGCGATGAGCCGGTGGTCTTCGCCCGCGTGCACGCGGTGGAGCCCCGCCTCGGCGCCGAGGAACACCGCGCGCCCCTCGTACACGGGCGCGGTGAAGCGTTGCCCCGACGGGGTCTCGACGGTGGCGCGCTCGACGCCCGCGGGCACGGGCACGCGCCACGGGGCGCCGGTGCGAAACGACGACAGGTACGCCGCGTCTTCGCCGGTAAACCAGTCGATGGCGTTGATGAGCAGCACGGGCCACGACACGAGCAGGGGCACGTCGCTCTCGCGCACGTCGAAGGCGAAGAGCACGAAGCGGTCGCCGCGGCGCTCGCCCGCGATGAGCATCGGGCCCGCCGCGCCCGCGGCCACCACGTGATCGCCCGGCGCCGGGCGGTACCGCACGATGCGCCCCACGTGGGCCTCCTCGAGGTCGCTCGCGAAGCGCACGATGGGGTGGGTGCGCTCCACGCGGTCGAAGCGCAGGGCCGTTCCCGCGGGGGCGGAGGCGTAGCCGGGCTCGTGCGCGAGGGGCGCGTCGGGCCCTTCGGGGCGCAGCCAGATCGCGCGCGTGCCCGGCGGCACGGGGGCGGTGACCTTGTCGAACACCACCACGTCGAAGCGCTCGGCGCGCAGGCGCGCGGCGGCCGCGGCGGGCGTCACGTCGGTGACGTCGAGGTAGTCGTCGAGGAGGAGCGCGGCCTCGAGGTAGCGGTTGCCCTCGGTGACGGTGAGCACGCGCGCGCGGCGGCGCTCGGGCAGCGTGGCGTAGGCGCGGTCGTCGGCGGGGAGGTCGTCGCGGGTGCCGTCTTCGAACGCGATGCGGGCCTCGAGGGAGGCGTTGGCGCCGGTGCGGTCGGCGAGCACGCGCTGCACGGTGGCGCCGGGCTCGATGGCGATGCGCGTGACGTCGATGGGCGCGCCGTCGGCCGAGAGGGTGAGCTCGAGGCGCTCGGCGCGGGGGCTCCAGCTCCGCAGCTCGAGGAGCACCTCGTAGCGCGACTTGTCGAGGGGGTACCGCCGCACCGCGAAGGCCGTGACGCCCACGTTGCGCCCGCTGCGCCCCACCCCGACGAAGCGCAGCGGGACGGCGCCCATCTGCACCGGGCCCATCGAGTCGCGGGGCGGGTCGTAGGCGCCATCGCCCACCACGATGAGCTCGGGGTGCGCGGCGCCGCGGAGCACGTCGAGGCCGAAGCGCAGCGCGCCCGCGAGGTCGGCGCCGGTGTCGCGCGGGGCGTACTGCGACAGCGCCTGCTCGAGGGCCGCGGGGTCGTCGGTGAGGGGGGCGAGGGGGGTCACCTGCGCGTCCATCTGCGCGAGGAGCATCTGGTCGGCGGGGCCCATCTCGCGCACGAGCTTGCGCACGGCGTCGCGGGCGGCGCGGGCGCGGGAGCCGGGCACGTCGGTGGCCTTCATGCTGGCGCTGCCGTCGACGAGCACCACGAGCGTGCGCCCCGCCGCCGACGCGCCCGCGCGCCGCGGGTCGCCGAGCGCGAGCACCAGGAGCGCCAGCACCAGCAGCTGGATGAGCAGCGACGCGACGCGCCGGAGCGTTTCGAAGAGGCTCGACGCGGGGCGCGGGGCGAGCACGCGATCCCACAGCTTCGTGAAGGGCACCGGCACGCGGCGCCGGCGGAGCTTCAAGAGGTAGAGCGCGACGAGCGCGGCCCCGGCGACGGCGAACACCGTCGCGAGCTGGGCGAGGGGGAGGCCGAGCAGCTCCATCAGCGCACCAGACCCACGCGGCGAAAGAGCCCGAGCACCTGCTCTTCGAAGGGCTCGCGCACGTCGGCGGTGACGTAGGGCACCTGGCGGCTCTTGCAGAAGGCCTCGATGTCAGCGCGCCACTGCGCGTGGGCGTCGCGGTACTTCGCCACGAGCGCGGGGGTGAGCGTGACGTCGCGCGCGTCGCCGGTCTCCACGTCGACGAGGGTCACGTCGCCGTCGGGCGCGGCCTCGGCCTCGCGCGCGTCGACGACGTGGATCACCATGGGCTCGAACTTCTGGTAGCGAATGGCGTTGAGGCCGCGCTCGAAGCCCGCGGGGTCGTAGAGGTCGGAGATGATCACCGCCACGCCGCGGCGCTTGTTCTCCGCGGCGAAGGCGCGGGCCGCGTCGGCGAGGGCGGTCTCGCCCGCGGGCCGCACCGCGCGCAGAAACTCGAACACCTTGAAGATGCGACCCTTGCCGCGCGCCGGGGGCATGCGACGGGTGACGGCGGTGCTCCACGCGATGAGGGCGACGCGGTCGAGGTTGGCGAGGCCCACGTAGGCCATCGCGGCGGCGAGCTTGCGCGCGTGGTCGAACTTCGAGGGCTCGCCCACGGCCATGGACCCCGAGCAGTCGAGGAGCACATAGATCGCCAGGTCTTCTTCCTCCTCGAAGAGCCGCAGGAGCATCTTCTCGGAGCGCCCATACACGGCCCAGTCGAGGTAGCGCAGGTCGTCGCCGGGGGCGTACTCGCGGTGGTCGACGAACTCGAGGCCCGAGCCCGATTTCTTGGTGCGACGCTCGGCGCGCAAGCGACCGCCGAAGAGCCTGCGAGAGGCCACCGCGAGCCACTCGAGGCGGCGCTGGAAGGCCTCGTCGAAGAGGTCGTCGCGGGCCTTCGCGGGCGACGATTTCGTGCGGCGAAAATAGTCGAGCAGCGACACGGCGACGGCCCCTATGCGCTCGCGGGCTTCACCGACGCGAGCACCTCTTCGAGCACGGCGTCGGTGCGCACGCCCTCGGCCTCGCCCTCGAAGTTGAGCAGCAGCCGGTGGCGCAGCGCGGGCAGCGCGCAGGCGCGCACGTCGTCGAGGCTCGCGGCGAAGCGGCCGTCCATGAGGGCGCGGATCTTCGACGCGAGGAGCACGGCCTGGGCGCCGCGCGGCGAGGCCCCCACGCGCACGTACTGCTTCACCTTGGGGGGCGCGCCCTCGCCGTCGGGGTGCGTGGCCATGAGCACCCGCACGGCGAAATCTTGCACGTGGCGCGCGACGGGCACCTCGCGCGAGAGGGCGCGCAGCTCGAGGATGCGCGCGCGGTCGAGCACGGGCTTCACGTCGGCGTCGTCGGAGCCGGTGGTGCGATCGAGGATGGCGTGCAGCTCGTCGCGCCCCGGGAAGCGCACCAGGAGCTTGAAGAGAAACCGGTCGAGCTGCGCCTCGGGGAGGGGGTAGGTGCCCTCCATTTCGAGCGGGTTCTGCGTGGCGAGCACGAAGAAGGGCTGGTCGAGGGGAATGGTCTTCTTGGCGACGGTGACCGACTGCTCTTGCATCGCCTCGAGGAGGGCGCTCTGCGTCTTCGGGGTGGCGCGGTTGATCTCGTCGGCGAGCACGAGGTTGGCGAAGATGGGCCCGCGCTGAAACTCGAAGCGCCGCGCGCCGCGCTCGTCTTCGACGAGCACCTGCGTGCCCAGGATGTCGGCGGGCATGAGGTCGGGCGTGAACTGCACGCGCGAGAAGGGCAGGTCGAGCGCGCGGCCGAGGGTGCGCACGAGCATGGTCTTGCCGAGGCCCGGCACGCCTTCGAGGAGGCAGTGGCCGCTCGCGAGGAGGCACGTGAGCACGCCGTCGACGATCTCGCGGTTGCCTACGATGACGCGCCCCACCTCGTCGCGCACGGCCTTGAGGTCGCGCTGAAACGCCTTCACGGCCTCGCTGGGAATCGGTGCCTTGTCGCTCATGCTTTATTGCTCGTCGCGCGGTCGAATCAGTTGAAAATATCTTCGCACGTACGAGCGGTAGCCCGCGGGCACCTCGGCCTGGTGGAGCACCTCGCGCGCGTGGTCCCAATAGGGCGCGTACACCTGGCGGTAGGGCGCGCTCGCGAAGCCGTCGCTCGCCGCGGTGCGGATCACCTGCGACCGCGACGGGCCGTTGCCCGTCTGCTGCCCGTGCACCTGCACCGCCTGGCTCGCCTGCGCCGTCTGCGCGGCGGCCCCGCGGAGGTTCTCGTCGTGCTGCGCGCCCGCCCCGGGTCCTGCCGTCGCCTGCGCGCCCTGCGCGGATGTTGATGCGCCCTGTTGCACCACCGCCATTGTGGGCGTCCCCGAGGCGCCCTGCTGCATCCCCGCGGCCGCGCCCGCTTGCCCGTTGGCGCCGCTCTGCCCCTGCTGCCCCTGCCCTTGCGAGGAGCCCTGTTGCCCGTTGGCGCCGCTCTGCCCCTGCTGCCCCTGCCCCTGTTGTCCCTGTCCCTGTTGTCCCTGTCCCTGTTGTCCCTGTCCCTGTTGTCCCTGTTGCCCCTGCGACGACTGTCCTTGCCCCTGCTGCCCCTGTTGTCCCTGACCGCGCTGGCCCTGCTGGCCGCTGCGCCCCGCGGCGGCGCGGGCGAACTGCGTGATGCGCTGCCGCTGTCGCTGGCCGTTCTGACCGTTCTGCTGGCGCATCTGGTCGCGCAGCTCTTCGAGGCGCTGCCGCAGCTCTTCGAGCGACTGCTGCGCGCGCTGCTCGTCTTCCATGCGCGAGAGCTGCTCGGCGCCCTGCGCGAGGTTCTGCCCCGCCGCCGACGGGTCGCGCGGGAGGTTGCGCGCAGCCTCGGCGAGCTCGCGCTGCAGGTGCTCGACCTGGCGCCGCGTCTGCTCGTTGCGGTCGCGCTGGCGC
This sequence comes from Deltaproteobacteria bacterium, assembly GCA_947494865.1. Lineage (GTDB taxonomy): Bacteria > Myxococcota_A > Polyangia > Polyangiales > CAISKJ01. The sequence continues at coordinate 2,852 of CANMAT010000132.1, read as the reverse complement.
TCGAGGGTTTGCGCCTCGCGCTGGCGCCGGTGCAAGAGGTCTTGCTCGCCCTGCGTGGGCGCGCGCTCGCGCTGCCGACGGAGCATCTCGTCGACGTCGCGCCGCGCCTGCTCGAGCCTGCGCTGCAGCTCGGGGTCGTTGCGCGCCTCGCCCGCGCGCTGCAGGGCCCGCGCGAGCTCCTGCCGCTGCTGGGCCGCGAGCGCGCGCTCCTGCCGCACCTGCTGCGAGAGGCGCTCCATCGCGGCGCGGGCGGCCTGCATGTCGCCCTGGCGCAGGGCCTGCGAGAGGTCGCGCGCCTCGGCGCTGCGGTCGCCCATGCGCTCGCCCATCGCGCCGAGGGTCTCTCGGAGCGCGTCGCGGTCTTCGCGCACGCCCGCGTCGAGCGTCTGCTGCAGGGCCGCGAGGCGGCGAAAGGCCTCGTGCCGGTCGAGGCGCCGCGCGGCCACGTCGTCGAGGAAGCGGTCGAAGTCGCGCAGCGTGTCGCGCGCCGCGGGCGTGGCCGCGTCGCGGGCGAGCTCGCGCGAGAGGTCGCGGAACGCGCGCAGGTCGTCGTCGTCGAGGGCGAGGGGGTCGCGGGGCGCCGCGGCGGGCCTGCGCGTCTCGATGATACGCTGGACGCGAAACTCGGCGACGCCCACGAGCGCGAGCGCCGCCGCGAGGCCGAGCGCCACGCGGATCTCGTCGGGCCAGCGCCACGCGAGGGCGCGCGCCGGGTCGACGCCGCGGGCGCTCACCTGCGCGGCGGCGTCGTCGATGGCGGCGGCCATCCACGGGGTGCGCTCGGCCGCGGGGAGCGCGCGAAACTCGAGCGCCGACGAGAGGCGGTCGTGGAGGTCGTAGTGGCGATCGAGGAGCTGCGCGGCCGCGAGCGGTGACACCCGCCGCGCCGCCGCGACGAGCGCGCCCGCGAGCGGCAGCGCCGCCGCGCAGAGGAGCGCCACCCGGGCGCGCGACGCGGGGAGCACCCCGGCGCGGGCGCCCAGGAGGGACAGCGTCGCGAGCGCGAGGCCCCACACCGCGTACTCGACGAGGGCGCGGAGCGCGCGCATCACGCGCACCCGACGGCGCATCTGCGCGATCACCAGGGCGTCGGGGGCGTCGGGGGGAGCGGGAGCCATCGTCAGGGGCACCGGATGCGACAAGGTGGTGGGTGCAGGGGCAGCGCCCTGCGCGAGCGCCGCGCGCTCGGAGGTACTCGACCCGAGCGCGCGAGTGTAGCGCGGAGACCGACGCCGGCCACGCATTCGCCGCCCGCGCGGCCCACATCACGAAGCCGTTGCCACGCGCGACCGTCGCGGAATACCGTGGCGCCCGACCATGAGCTCGACACGGTGGATGGGATGCGTCGTAGGCGGAGCGATCGCGCTCCTCGGCAGCACGGCTCTCGCGCAGCAGGCGCCCGACGAGGCGCCGCCGGTCGCGCCCGTGCTCCCGCCGCCGCCGACGGTGACGCCCACCGCGGCGCAAGGCGCGTGGTGGACGCCGCCGCCCCTCGCGCAAGGTGCGACGTGGCGCGCGGCGGCCACGTGGGCCGCGGCGATCGACGCGGAGTCCGCCAGCGGCGCGAGCACCCCCGAGTCGTTCGTGGCGGGCGTCGGGCGCTGCGAAGATTCGAACGTGGTCGGCCGCGTCGTGGCCGAGACCCTCGCCGCGGGCGTCGGCGTGGTGGGCACCGGGATGCTCGTGGTGTACCTCGCGAACTCGACCGACAACTTCGGCATGGCGATGCTCACCCTCGGCGCGGGCATCACCTCGTACCTGGTGCTCACGCCGCTCGCGGTGCATGGCGTGGGGCGCACCTTCGGCGGCAACGGAAAGATGTGGGCGTCCCTCCTCGGCGGGCTCCTCGTGCCGGTGCTGGGGCACGTGGTGGGTTATGAACTCAGCCACGAGCCCGTGTGCGCCGCGGGGCCTCGCACGGCGCACCGGCGGCGGGCGCCGTCGCTCGCGATGGCGGCGGCCGATCAGGGCCTGCGCTGGGCCCCGGTGGTCGCCCCGACGGGCCAGGGCGGCGCCCTCATGGGGCTCACCGTCGCGTTTTAGTGCGCTGCGCGCACCGCCGCGAGCACCTCGTCGGAGTGGCCGTCGACGCGCACGTTGGGGAACACCCGCGCCACGCGCCCGTCGCGGCCGATCACGAAGGTGAAGCGCGGCGCGAAGCCGCCCGAGGCGTCGAGCCCGAAGGCGCGGGCGAGCTGCCCCTGCGGGTCGGCCACGAGGCCGAAGGGGAGCTGGTGGTGACGCGCGAAGCCCTCGTGCGCCTCCTTCGAGTCGGTGCTCACGCCCACGATGTCGGCGCCAGCCTCGTTGTACCCGCGAAACGCGTCGCGGAAGGCGCAGGCCTCGCGGGTGCACCCGGGCGTCTCGTCGCGGGGATAGAAGTACACGACGAGCGCGCGGGGGCGCGCGGCGCCGTTGCTCTCCACGCGGCGGCCGTCGTGCGTGGTGGCCTGAAACGACGGCGCGGCGTCGCCCGCGGCGAGCGCCGCGTCGCGCGGCGGTGACGTCACCACGAGCGCGGGCCCCGGGGGCGCGGCGGGCGCCTCGGCGGTCGCGGCCGACGGCGCGGCCACGGGGGCGGGGTCGGCGGCGGGTTGGGCGGCGGGGGGCGTCGGGGCGCGCGAGCAGGCGGCCAGCACGACGAGCGAGAGGGAGAGGGCGCGGAGGGGTTGCATGGGGTGTTCGCTCAGATGCCGCGGCGCGCTTCGCGGGCGCCTCGGGCCGCGCGGTGGGCGTCACTTTCGTGCTATCGCGCGGCGCGATGAGGCAGAACCCCGACGAGGTCTCCGCGGAGACGGACCCCGCGCGCGGCGCGACGCTCGAGGCGCTCTTCGACGCGGGCACCTTCGTCG
>CANMAT010000131.1 GCA_947494865.1 Deltaproteobacteria bacterium | reverse complement strand
CTCGCACCGATCGCGCGTGAGGGCCTCGCGCAGGTCGTTGCGGAGCTCGCGCCAGAGCGCCCGCCGCGCGGCCTCGTCGCGCGACGAGAGGTCGCCGCCGAGGCGCGCCACGGTGCGCTCGACGCGCGTCGCGTAGCGGTCGAACGCGCGCGCGGGCCCGCCGGGGAGCGGCGCCTCGGCGGCCCAGGGCGCGAGGGCCTCGTCGAGCGCCGCGACGGAGGCGTAGCGCTCGTCGGGGCGCTTCGAAACCGCGCGCTGGATCACCGCGTCGAGCGCCGGCGGGAGGCTCGGCGCGAAGTCGCGCGGCGGGGCGAGCGGCGCGCTGTCGACGATGCGTCGCATGCGCTCGACGTCGCTCGGGGCGTCGAAGGGGCGCGCGCCCGTCACGGCCTCGTAGAGCATCAGCCCGAGGGAGTACACGTCGCTGCGGGCGTCGAGGGCCAGGCCCTTGATCGCCTCGGGGGGCATCGACGCGAAGCGCGGCGCGTACGCGGCGCGACCCGTCACGTTGGCGCGCCCCGAGAGGGCGACGGGCCACGGATCGAGGAGGGCCGCGCTGCCGTCGGGGCGCACGCGGAGGCTCGCCGCGTCGAGGGCGCCGTGCACGTAGCGGGCGTCGCGCCCGAGCGCCGCGACGGCCGACGCGGCGCACGCCACGATGCGCGCGGCCTCGGCGCAGGGCAGCGGCGCGGCGGCCGCTCGCGCGCGCTGCAGGAGCACGTCGAGGTCGATCCCCGCGACGCGCTCGACGATCACCGCGCTGAACTCGTCGAGCGCGTAGCGCGCGCGGACGCGGGGCAGCGCGGGGTGCGGCGCCGCGCGGCTGCGGTCGGTGACGGCGCGCACCCGCTCGTCCCAGCGGAGGTCGTCGTAGGCCTCGTGGCGCCGGAGGAGCGTCGCTTCGAACCACCCGCGCTCGCCCGCGCGCCGCGCGAGCCACTGCTCCCGCGAGCCGCGCTCGACGGGCCACCAGAGAGACCACCCGTCGGGCAGGCTGATCGACACGCGCGGGAGTGTCTCGCGCGCCGCGACCGCGCGACAAGCGCCGCCCCGCGCTGCCCTACGTCTTGGCCGCAGACCGCTTCGCCGCGGGCTTCGCGCGCACCTCGCTCGCGGGCATCGGGCGCGAGAAGGTGGCGTCGTCGCGCGCCCACGCCACCGCGGCGTCGATGAACGCGCGCACCGCCGGGGGCACGAACTCGCGGTCGGCGTACACCGCCGACACGCGCACCTCGGCCCCCAGGCGCTCGGCCAGCACGGGCGCCAGCGCGCCCGCCGCGACGTCGTCGCACACGAGGTTCACCGGCAAGAGGGCGATGCCGCGGTGCGCCAGCGCCGCCGCGCGCAGCACCGTGAGCTCGTTGCTGGCGAGGGCGGCCTCGATGCGCACGCGCCCGCCGCGCGCGAGGGGCCAGTGCGTGACGGGGTGCTCGCCGCGCGCGAAGCCCGCGAGGCAGGCGTGCTTCGCGAGGTCGGTGACGCGCTTCGGGGAGCCCCGCGCGGCGAGGTACGCGGGCGACGCGACGGCCACCACGCGCGTGCGCACGAGGGTGCGCGCCACGAGGCCCGGCGCGAGCTCGGGCGACGCGCGAATGGCCACGTCGTAGCCGCCCGCCACGAGGTCGACGTAGCGCGACGTGCAGTCGACCTCGAGGCGCACCTCGGGGTAGCGCGCCATGAAGGCCCCGATCATGGCGCCGAAGCCCGCGCTCACCATGGGGGGCGCCGACACGCGCAGGAGGCCCCGCACGGCGTCGTCGCTGCGGCGCACCGAGGCCTCGGCGTCGCGCACCGCAGCGAGCACCACGCGCGCCCGCACGTAGAGGGCCTCGCCCGCGTCGGTGAGCGTCATGGTGCGCGTGGTGCGGCGCAAGAGGCGCACGCCGAGCTTCTGCTCGAGGCGCGCGAGGCGTCGGCCCACCGTGGGGCGCGGCACGCCGAGCTCGCGCGCCGCGCGCGAAATGGAGCGCGCCTCGACGGTGCGCGCGAAGGTCATGAGCTCGCTGGTCTCCGGCGGTTCGTGCATCTGCATCGTTTTGTAGCAGATGGTGCTCACCCGTGCGCAATGGCGCGCGCCGCGAAACGTGGGCACAGTGCTCCTCGTCGGCGCCGCGCAGCGCGCCGCAGGAGCTTCGCCGTGAAGAACAACCTCGCCTACTGGATCACCACCGGCCTCTTCGCCTTCGGCCTCACGGGCTCGGGGCTCATGACCGTGTCGCACCAGCCCCCGATGGTGGCCGCGTACACCCACCTCGGGTACCCGATCTACTTCATGACCCTGCTCGGCGCGGCCAAGCTCGCGGGCGTGGCCGCCGTGCTCGCCCCGGGCCTCCCGCGCTTGAAGGAGTGGGCCTACGCGGGCTTCGCCATCAACATGGTGGCCGCCGTGTTCTCGCACCTCGCGGCGGGCGACCCCGCGGGCAACGCCGTCGCGCCGGTGGTGCTCCTCGGGCTCATCCTCGCGTCGTGGCGCCTGCGCCCCGCCGACCGCAAGCTCGCCGACGCCGCGGCGTAGCCCGCGCGGGCCGCGGTGTTACCCTCGCGGCCCTCATGGACGAACTCTCGCAAGTCGACCTCGCCTTCTGCGTCGACCTCACCAACAGCAGGGCGCCCTTTCTCCGGGCGGCGCAGCAGCACGTGGTACGCATCCTCGAGGGGCTGCGCGCCACGGCGCGGGCCGACCTCCGCGTGGCCATCGTGGGGTACCGCGACCACGCCCACGAGCAAGACGGGTCGCCCACCGAGGCGCACGACTTCACCGACGACGCGCAGGCCACCCGCGACGCCCTCTTCGCCCTTCGCATCGGGAGCCCGCCGGGCAACACCGACGCGGCCGAGGCCGTGGTCGCGGGCCTCGTGGCGTGCGTGCAGCAGCTCGCGTGGCGCCCGCAATCGTACCGGGTTCTGGTGCTCGTGGGCGACGGCCCCCCGCACGCGTGCGGCGCCGACGCGCAGCCGTGGCCCGACCGCTTCACGGAGCGCGACCCGTCGGGCTCGTCGCTCGAAGAGATCGCCGACGAGCTCGCCCACCGGTGGACCATCGTGCACGCGATGGGGATGGTTCCGTCGTCGATCGTGCAGCACGACGCGGTGCTCGAGCGCACCTTCCGCAGGCTGGCGGAGGTCACCGACGGCGCGTGGTACCCGGCCCGCGACGCGGGCGCCGCGATGCTGGTGGTCGAGGCCGTCGCGCGCAAGGTCTTCAGCGACGTCGAGATCGACCGACAGGTGTGGGTGCAGCTCGCGCAGTCGTACGAGGCCGCCGACGCGGAGGCGCCCGCCGCGAGCTTCGGCGCGGCGCCCGCCGCGCCCGCGATGATGGCCGTTCCCGGCGCGGCGCCCGCGGCGGTGCAGGCCTCGGTGGCGCGGCTCCACAAGCGCGGCCTGGTGAAGTAGCGGGGCGTCAGTGCGACGGGGGGCAGCGGTCGAGAAAGCCGGCGCCCGCGCCCTTCGCCTTCACCACGCGGCTGTCGATGAAGGTAGGCGTCACGATGCGCCCGCCCACAATGCCGACGATCAGCGCGCCGAGCATTCCGACCAGGGGCAGCGCGCACATGAGCGCGCCGTTGTCGCTCGAGCCCGTTGGGCTGAGCGAGAGCGTCGCGACGGGCGTGGCGATCGAGGCGAGCGCGGCGACCCACGCGACGGTGAGCAGCTTGATGCGCCGGCTGCGGTGCGCCTCGCAGAGGGGGAGCGCCACCTCGGCGCGCTCGCTCACGATCGACGCCGCGATCGCGTAGATGATCACCCCGGGCACGATGAGAAGGTACAGCCAGGGCGAGTGCCACTGGAGCTTCGCGCGCACCGTGGCCGACGCGTCGGCGCCGCACTTCACGCAGAACGGGGGGAAGGGCACCCCCTTGGAGAAGACGATCAACGCGCCCTCGCGCGCCACGGGCCAGTCTGGCCGCGGCTCCATGGTGCGGTAGAGCATCGACGCGTCGGGGCCCGACGAGGGAGGCGTAGGGGGGGCGTACATCGGCCGAGTGTCGTGCGAGTCGGCGGCCGCCGTCTACGACGTGACGCGTTCGAAATCGAGGTGGCCCACGGCCACGTCGGCGGACACGAGGCGCACCGTGAGGTGCTCGCCCACGTCGAGCCCGTCGGCCTTCACCGCGAGCCTGCCCTCGACCGCGGGGCGGAACAAGCGCACCCACGTGCCCCGCGCGGTGACGCCCGACACCACGGCCTCGAAGCGGTGCCCCACGCGGTCGGCGAGAAAGAGCGCCGCGGCGCTCTTGGCCACCTGGCGCTCGACGCGCGCGGCGTTGGCGGCCATGAGGGTGCAGCGGTCGGCGATGGCCGCGAGGGCGTCGTCGTCGAGGGGCGCGGCGTGCCCGCGGTGGACCGCGTGCAGCAGGCGCTGAACGGCCACGTCGACGTAGCGGCGGTTCGGCGCTGTTGAGTGGGTGTACGCCTCGGCGGCGAGGCTGAAGTGCCCGCCCGGCTCGTCGGAGCCCGCGACGCGCAGCACGTACGACGCGCGGCCCGAGAGCTTCATCATCGAGACGGCGATCTCTTCGGCGTCGGCGGGGTGCTCGCGCGTGGCCCCGCGCAGAAAGGCCCCCAGCGCGCGCGCGTCGGGCGCGACGGGGAGCGCGGCGCCCCAGCGCTCGGCGAGGGCGCCCATGCGATCCCAGCGCGGCGGCGGCGGGACGACGCGACGGATCGACGAGAAACCGCGCGCCTCGAGGGTGCGCGCGACGGCCTCGTTCACGGCGATCATGAGGTCTTCGACGATGGCGCCGGCGGTGGTCTGCGTGCGCGTCACGATGTCGACCACGTGCCCGTCGGCGTCGCGCACGAGCTCGGCCTCGGGCAGGTCGAAGCCCGCGCCGCCGCGCGCCACCCGCTGCGCGCGCAGCCACAGCGCGGCCGTGTGCTGGAGCCGCACCTGCGCCTGGAGCACCGCGTCGTCGGCGAGCTCGTCGGGCACGGCGCCGCCGTCGAGCCAGGGGCCCACGGCGTCGTAGGTGAGCTTCTTGCGGTTGCGCACCCACGCGGGAAAGTGCTCCGCGGCGAGCACGCGGCCGTCGGGCGACACGTCGAGGGAGGTCACCATCGCGCGCCGCGCGCGCCCGTCGAGGAGCGACGTCTCGTCTTCCGAGAGGGCCGTCGGGAGCATCGAGAAGACGCCCCCCGCGGTGTACACGCTCGTGGTGTTCTGCATCGCGGCGCGGTCTACCGGGCCTCCCGCGGGCGCGTAGTCGGCCACCTCGGCGATGCCCACCATCACGCGCACGAAGCCGTCGCATCGCTCGGCGTGCTCGACCTGATCGAGGTCGCGCGAGAGCTCGTTGTCGATCGAGCTCCAGGGCAGGTCGGTGAGGTCGCGCAGGGCGCCGTCGTCGGGGGCGCGATGCTCCACGAGCGCGCGCACCACGTCGCCCGAGAAGTGCGTGCGAAACCCGCGGTCGACGAGCGCCCGCTCGGCGAGCGTGCGGAGGTCGTCGCGGTCGTCGCGCCCATTGCTGTCGCGGTCGATGAGGGTCATCGCCGCAGAGGGTGCCAACGACACCCTCCGCAGCGCAATGGGGTGCTACGCGTGTCCGGGGGTTACCAGGCGCCGATGGAGGCCGTCGGGGCGCTCACCGCGCCGCTCGCGCCGGGGCACGGCGCGCCGTTGAGGGTGGCGCACTCGATGCGAACGCGGCCGGCGCCGCCCGCGCCGCCGACGCCCGAGGCGCTCACGTTCGACGCGCCGCCGGGGGCCGTGACGCGCCCCGCCGTGAGGGTCACCGCGCTCCCGGCGAGGAACACCGCGCCGCCCGCGCCGCCCGCGCCCGAGCCCTCGTAGCTGCCGCCCGCGGCGCCCTGGGCGCCCGCGTATGTGACATTTCCTGTCACGTTGAGCGTGGTGGCCGCGAGGTAGATCACCGCGCCGCCCGCGCCGCCGCTGCCCGACGTCACGTCGCAGTTGCCGCCGCCGCCGCCGCCGCCAGCGCCGGGCGACATGCGCGCCAGCGTGGCAACGCCGTACGCAGCGCCCGCCGCGCCGACGCCCGACGCGCCCGTGCCCGTCGCGCCCGCGGCCCCGTACGCGCCGCCGCCGCCGCCGGGCGACTGCCCCTCGCCGCCGCAGCAGAACACGCCGCCGCCGCCGCCGCCGCCGCCGCCGCCGTTGGCCGCCGTCGCGCGCCCCCCGACGCCCGCGGCCGACTCGCCCTGCGCGCCCGCGCCGCACGCGCGCCCGCCGCCGTCGCCGGCGCCGCCGCGAAAGCCGCGCCCGCTCGCCACGAGGTCGCCCGCGAGGGTGGCCGCGCCCGCCACGCGCACCGGGAGAACGCCGCCCGTGGAGCCGTTCCACGCCGTGGTGGCGAGCGTCTGCCCCGCGCTCACGGTGAGCGCGCTGTAGCGAAACACGCGCACCACCTGGACGCGCTCCGTCGAACCCGCGAAGGGCGCCGCGACGCCCGCGGCGAGGGTCACGGTGTTGCTCGTGACGCTCGCCACGCGGCCGAACTCGTAGTGCCCCGCGTCGGCGCCCTGCATGGCGATCACGAGCACCTCGTTGCCCGCCGTGATGCCCGTCGCGCTCACCACGCGCAGGGCGGTCGCACCCGCGGCCACGTCGGCCGCGAGGGGCGTCGCCACCGGCGAGAGGGTGGTGGCCGTGGTCACCGTGAGCGCGCCGTCGGAGCCGTCGCCGCCGCGGTCGCACACGCCCGCCGTGCAGCGCCCCGTGGAGCACACGCGCCCGCACGCGCCGCAGTGGTCGACCGCGCTGCGCACGTCGGCCTCGCACCCGTTGGCCGGGTTGCCGTCGCAGTTCGCGAAGCCCGCGTTGCACGCGCCGAGCCCGCAGAACCCGCCCACGCACAGGGGCGTGGCGTTGGCGAAGCTGCACGCGCGCCCGCACCCGCCGCAGCTCGACGGGTTCGTGCGCGTGTCGACCTCGCAGCCGTCGGCGGCCGCGCCGTTGCAGTCGGCGAAGCCCGCGTCGCAGGCGCCCATCGCGCACGCGCCCATGGCGCACGACGCCCCCGCGTTGGGAAAGCTGCACGCCCGCCCGCACACGCCGCAGCTCGCGACGGCGGAGCGCAGGTCGGTCTCGCAGCCGTTGTCGTCGCGCCCGTCGCAGTCGCCGAAGCCCGTCGCGCACGCGGCCACGGTGCACACCGCGGCCGTGCACGCGGGCACCGCGTTGGTGAGCGCGCAGGCGCGGCCGCAGGCGCCGCAGCTGCTCGGGTCGGTGCGCACGCTCACCTCGCAGCCGTCGACCGCGCGGCGGTTGCAGTCGGCGAAGCCCGCGTCGCACGAGGCCACCGCGCAGGCGCTCATGGCGCACGCGGGCGTCGCGTTGGCGGTGACGCACGCGCTCCCGCAGGCGCCGCAGCTCGCCACCGTGACGGCGAGGTCGGTCTCGCAGCCGTTGCCGCGGTCGCCGTCGCAGTCGCCGCGCCCCGCCGCGCACATGGTGAGCTGGCAGGCGCCCGCCACGCACGCGGCCGATCCGCCCGCGAAGCCGCACGCGTTGCCGCAGCGGCCGCAGTGGGCCGCGCTCGTGGCGAGGGCCACCTCGCAGCCGTTCGAAGGGTCGCCGTCGCAGTCGGCGAAGCCCGCCGCGCAGGCGCCCATCGCGCACGCCCCCATCGCGCACGTCGCCGCGGCGTTGGGAAACACGCACGCCCGACCGCACGCCCCGCAGTGCGACGCGCTCGCGGCGAGGGCCACCTCGCAGCCGTTGTCGGGACGACCGTCGCAGTCGGCGAAGCCCGCGTCGCACACGCCGAGCGCGCAGGCCCCCGCCGCGCACGTCGCCGCCGCGTTGGCGAAGCGGCACGCCACCGCGCAGCGCCCGCAGGTGGCGGGGCTGGTGTTCAGGTCGGCCTCGCAGCCGTTCGCGGCGAGGCCGTCGCAGTCGGCGAAGCCGTCGCGGCACGCGCCGAGCGCGCAGGCGCCCATGGCGCAGGTCGCGGCGGCGTTGGCGAAGCTGCACGAGCGCCCGCAGGCGCCGCAGTGGTCGGTGGTGGTCGTGGGCGTCTCGCAGCCGTTGGCGGGGCTCCCGTCGCAGTCGGCGAAGCCCATCACGCAGGCGCCCATCACGCAGGCGCCCATCGCGCACGAGGCCGCCGCGTTGGCGAAGCTGCACGCGCGGCCGCACGCGCCGCAGCTCGCCGCCGTAACGGCGAGGTCGGTCTCGCAGCCGTTGGCGGGCGAGGTGTCGCAGTCGGCGAAGCCCGCGTTGCATGCGCTGATCGCGCAGGCCCCCATGGCGCACGCGCCCGTCGCGTTGGCGAAGGCGCACGCGCGGCCGCACATGCCGCAGTGCGACCCGCTCTGCGCGGTGTCGGTCTCGCAGCCGTCGGCGGCGTCGCCGTCGCAGTCGGCGAAGGGCGCCGGGCAGCTCGCCACGGCGCAGCGCCCCGCCGCGCACGCGGGCGAGCCGTTTACGACCGCGCAGCGCGTACCGCACGCT
>CANMAT010000130.1 GCA_947494865.1 Deltaproteobacteria bacterium | reverse complement strand
TCCACTCGGGCCAGTGTACGTGGAGCCACGGGGCGCGGTGCGGGCGCGCCGCGTGGGCCGCGAGGTAGCGCGCGGGGCGCACGGTGACGCCGCGCGCCGCGAGGGCCTCGCCGAGCCGGAGCACGTAGGGGTTGGCCTCGTCGGGCCACGGCCAGGAGAGGAGCGCGCGCGAGGCGGGGCGCACGGGCGGCTCAGCGCCCGCGACGGCGGGAGCGGTGGCGCTCCGCGGGCGCGGCGGGCGCGGCGGGCGCGGGCACCGGCGCGGGCGTGGGCGCGGCCTGCTGCACGATGGTGAACTCCACGCGGCGGTTGATCGAGTCGGCGTCGGCGCTGTTGAGCTCGGCGACGGGGCGCGTCTGACCGAAGCCTTGAAACTCCAGGCGGTCTTGCGCGACGCCGTGGGCGGCGAGGTACTCGACGACGGCGCGCGCGCGGCGAAACGAGAGATCGAGGTTGTACTCGACGGTGCCGGCCTGGTCGGTGTGGCCCTCGATGCGGAGGCGGGTGATGTCGGGGTTGCGCCGAATGGCCGAGGCCACCTCGTCGAGGATGGGAAACGACACGCTGCGAATCGTGTCGCTGTCGTAATCGAAATAGATGCGCTGACTCACGAGGAGGCGCGAGTCGGTGCGGGTCACGACGAGCGCGTCGGGGCCGGGCTCGGGGCAGCCGTCGTCGTCTTGAAAGTTGTCGGCGTCTTCGGCCTCGTCGGGGCACGCGTCGACCACGTCGTGGAGGCCGTCGCGGTCGTTGTCGAGGTCGGGGCAGCCGTCGTCGTTCTGGTATCGGTCGAAGTCTTCGGGCTCGATGGGGCAGCGGTCGCGGTCGTCGGCGATGCCGTCGCCGTCGTTGTCGGGGTCGGCGCAGCCGTCTCCGTCGAGCACGCCGTCGCGGTCTTCGGGGTCGTTGGGGCAGCGGTCGTCGTCGTCGGGCACGCCGTCGCCGTCGTTGTCGGGGTCGGCGCAGAAATCGTCGTCTTGATACCCGTCGAGGTCTTCGGGGCCGTTGGCGCAGGGGCGCCGCTCGACGGTGAGGCGCAGCCCCGCGAAGGCGCGAAACCCGCTCGCGCCGTAGGCCTCGGTGAGGCCCTTGCCCGCGCCCGCGAAGGCCGTGAGCGCGCGCGTGATGCCCACCGTGGCCGCGAGGAACACCTCGGCGGGAACACCACCGTCTACACGCACGAGCGAGCCGTCGACGTAGCGCCCCGCCGCGGGGGCGTTGAGCGGCACGCGCACGATGCCCTCGGCCACGAGGCCGAAGCGCCACGAGACGTCGTAGCGGAGCCCGAGGCCCGCGGTGAGCTCGTCGTTCACCGAGACGATCGGCGACGCGTTGGCTTCATTGAGGCGCAGGCCCAGGTTGGCCGCCACGGTGAGCGGGCCGAAGGCGCGCGCGGCGAGGAGCGCGGGCGAGAACGTCCAGTACGCGGCCCCCGCGTAGGCCTCGTCGTTGCCTGAAGGGAAGCCCACCCCGAGGCGCACCGCGAGCGCCGTGCGGCCCCGCACGAGGGGCACCTTCACGTACGCGCGCATGTCGCCGAGGGAGGTGCCCGGCGAGGTGTCTCCCGCGGTGGGGCAGGTGTTGACCCCCGGGCGCGCGCACGAGCCCGTGAAGAGCGTCACGCGCTGATGCACCACGGGCAGCGCGAAGCCCACTTCGAAGAGCTGAAACAGCCCCAGTGCGACGTGGGCCTCGACCTGCGTGGCCCCGCGCACCACGGGGTCTTCGGCGCGGAGCACGGTGCTCGCGTAGTTGCCCCAGAGGCTCGCCGTGAGCGCGAGGTGCGGCGCCACCTCGGGCAGGTCGAGCGTGAGCAGCGCGCGCGACGAGGTGGCCGCTTCGAAGAGCTGCAGATTGAACGCCTGCGGTCGGCTCGACACCGTCTGCGCGCGCCCGGGCGACGCGCAGAGCGCCATCGCCGCGGCCGCCGCGCACCCCGAAATCACGCTGCCGAATCGACGCACGGCGCGATCATACTCAATCGCCTCGAGCCCGCGGCCACGCAAACGCCCCGATGGCCTTCGTGCGCGGTTCTCACAATATGCAACACACCCGCGAGGCCTTTGGGCGCTATACTCGCCACCCGCGATGCTGCACATCGGCTGCTCTGGCTTCCCCGTTCCCGCGACACGCTACCTGCGGGAGTTCATGCTGGCTGAGATCGCCGATACCTTCCTCGGCATTCCCGGTCCAGCGCTCGTGCGCCGTTGGAAGCGCGAGGCACCTCAAGAGTTCGTCTTCACGGCCCTCGCGCCGCGCGAGCTGGGGGTCGACGGGTTCAAGCCCGCCGCCGCCGCCGACGCCGCGTGGGAGGCCTTTCTCCCCGTGGCGCGCGAGCTCGAGTCGAAGGTCCTGGTCGTGCCGTCGAACCCCGAGACGCCCCCTGGTAAGGCAAACCGCGCCCTCGTGCGGGCCTTCTTCGAGAAGCACGTGGGCGAGAAGCTCCCTCCCCTCGTGTGGGAGCCCCCGCCCTCGTGGGAGCTCAAAGACTGCGAGGCCACCGTCAAAGACCTGAAGGTTCTCGTCGCGCGCGACCCGCTGCGCCACGCCCCCTTCGGCAAGGTGCCCCGCGGGTACTACCGCCTCCCGGGCCCCGCGGGCTTCAAGTCTCGCTACGAAGATCCGGCCCTCGAGCAGGTGGCCGAGGCCGTGCTCGCCACCCAGTCAACCGAGACCTTCGTGGTCTTCGCCAACGTCGACATGTACGCCGACGCCAAGCGCCTGCGGAAGATCCTCGACCTCTAGCGCGCTCTCTCCGCGTGTCGCACCTCATCGGTCTCGTGTGCGGCGTCAGCGCCCTGTGGTGGCTCTGGTCGCTCTACGCCCTCGTTCGCAGCGTGCGAGCGCTCCCCTCGCTCCCCGATGACCGCTCGCCCGCGCCCGCGCAGTGGCCCCGCGTGTCGCTCATCGTGGCCGCCCGCAACGAGGCGCGCGACCTCGAGCGCGGCGTTCGCACGCGCCTCGCCGACGACTACCCCAACCTCCAGGTGGTGATCGTCGAAGACCGCTCGACCGATGACACCCCCGCCATCGCCGATCGCCTCGCGCGCGACGACGCCCGCGTGAAGGTGGTGCACCTCACCGAGCTCCCCGACGGCTGGCTCGGCAAGCTCTACGCGATGCACCGCGGCGTGGCCGTGGCCGACGGCGCGTGGCTCCTCTTCAGCGACGCCGACGTCGAGTTTGCGCCGGGCACCTTGCGCCGCGCCCTCGCGCGCTGCGAGCACGAGGGCCGCGACCACCTCGCGGTGATCCCGCAGTTCGCCGAGCACGGCCTCGCCGTAGACGCCACCCTCGACACGTTCTGCCACCTGCTCTTCGCCTCGGGGCGCCTGTGGCGGGTGAGCGACCCGGCCTCGAGCGCGGCCGTCGGCGGCGGCATGTTCAACCTCGTGCGGCGCAGCGTGTACGACCGCACGCCGGGCTTCGAATGGCTCCGGCGAGAGATCGCCGACGACATCGCCCTCGGCCAGATGCTCAAGAAGCACGGCGCGCGCCCCCTGGTGATGAACGCCGTCGGCGCCGTGAAGCTCGAGTTCTACAAAGACCTCGGCGAGATGGCCTACGGGCTCGAGAAGTCGGCCTTCGCCGTGATGGCGCGCTTCAGCTACGCGATGCTCGCCGTGGTGGTGGTCGTGTCGATGGTGGCCGAGGCGGGGCTCTTCGCGGGCTTCGCGCACCCGTCGGCCGCGGTGAGGCTCGTCGCGGGCGCGGCCCTCGCGACGGCCTGCGCGCACCAGGTGATGCTCGCCCGGTGGACGGCCCGCAGCGTGCTCCCTGCCCTGCTGTTTCCCTTCGGCATGGCGTCGATGATGTTCATGGCCGCGCGCTCGGGCTGGCTCGCGTGGAGCCGCGGGGGCATCGCGTGGCGCGGCACCCTCTACCGCATCGACGACCTGCGCGCGGGCCGCCGCATCGAGGTCAGGTAGGCACCCAGACCCCGCCGCGGGTCACCATGGGGTCGGGGTCGAAGAGCACGTTCCAGAGGGTGCGGTCACCGTCGACGGGCTCGCTCAGAAACGCCGCGTCGAGGGCCACCACCTTGCGCGCGCGCAAGAGCCCCTGCGCGGCCTTCACGAACATCGCGAGGCGCCGGTCTTCGACGCCCGCGACGCGCTCCTCTTCGATCCACCAGCCGTCGCCGTCGCGCGCGCCGCGGAGCCGGACCTCTTGCAGCGTGGCGTAGCGGCCCCAGGGCGAGAGGCCCACGCGCACCACCGTCTCGTCGGGCCCGTCGGGGGCCTCGCCCATGCCCTCGCGCAGCGCGAGCCACGAGCGCGGAGACACGGTGGCCACTAGGTGCACCCAGTCGGCCCCGCGCCCCTCGCCGGCGACCACGTACCCGTGGCAGGGGAGCACCTCGGCGAAGGCGCGCGCGAGGCCGTCGGGCTCGTCGGGCGCGAAGGGCGCGTCGTCGGGCTCCCACGCGGGATCGCCCGAAACGCCTTGCGGATAGGCCCTCTGCACCATCGCACGCACGGCGTCTTTCTGCCGGTCTCGCTCGCGGGTGATGCCGCACGTCGCGCTGCACGCTGCTCCCATAGGCCCGACTGTATGCGCCCTCGGGCGCCGCGCGCGCAACCGCCGCGACGCTGGTAACGTGCCGCGAACCTCCATGCGAACGAACGACGCAGACACGGTGATCGTTGGCGCCGGCGCGGCCGGGGCCGTGATCGCGGCGCGGCTGAGCGAGCGCGCCGACCACGCGGTGACCCTCCTCGAGGCGGGCAACGACTACGGCCCCGCGCGCCTCCCGCCCGACCTGCGCGACGGCACGCGCAACTCGGTGAACGACCACGACTGGGGCTACCGGCACCGGGTGAACCACCGCTCGCGGCTGAGCTTTCCGCTGCCGCGCGGCAAGGTGGTCGGGGGCTCGTCGGCGGTGAACACCTGCATCGCCCTGCGCGGCGTGCCGTCGGACTACGACGAGTGGGCGGCCCTCGGGCTCGACGAGTGGTCGTGGGCGCAGTGCCTCCCGGCGTTCAAGCGCCTCGAGCGCGACCTCGACGTGCAGAACGCGTGGCACGGCGACGACGGGCCCATCCCCATTCGACGGCACACCCGCGCCGAGCTCGTGCCCTGGCAGGCGGCCTTTCTCGACGCGTGCGAGCGCGCGGGGCACACGCGCTGCGACGACTCGAACGACCCGACCGCCACGGGCTACGGCCCGCACCCGATGAACAAGCTCCACGGCGAGCGCATGGGCGCCGCGCGCTGCTACCTCACGGCCGCGGTGCGCGCGCGGGAGAACCTCACGGTGCGCGCGAACACCCTCGTGCGAAGGGTGATCGTGCGCGGCGGGCGCGTCGCGGGCGTCGAGGTCGAGGCCGACGGCGCGGTGCGCACCATCACCGCGCGGCGCGTGGTGCTCTGCGCGGGCGCCATCGCCACGCCGGGGGTGCTCCTGCGCTCGGGCATCGGACCGCGGGCGCGCGTCGAGGCCCTCGGCGTGACGCTCGTCCGTGACGTCCCCGCGGTGGGCGCGCGGCTCCTCGACCACCCCGGGGCGGCGTTCTTCGTGTGGCCGCGACGGGGCGTGTGCGACGTCACGCACCCGCTCATTCAAACCGCCCTGCGCGTGCGCTCGAAGGGCGGCGCCCACGAGAACGACCTGCAGGTGCAGCCCGGCTCGGCGATGTACCTCCCGCGGGTCGCGCTCCCCCTCGTGTCGATCATGTGCCACGTCGGAAAGCCCCGCGGCCACGGCACCCTCACCTACACCAGCGCGCGCGCCGACGCGAAGCCCGTCATCGACTCGCGCCTCCTCGACGACCCCTACGACCGCGCCCTCGCCGTCGAGGCCCTCTCCCTCGGCTACGCCCTCGCGCAGTCGGCGCCCATGCGTGAGCTCGGTCGCGTCGTGTGGCCGCCGCCGAGCGTCGTCGCGAAGCCCGCCGCGCTCGACGGCTGGATCCGCCTCGTGTGCGACTCGGGCTACCACCCCTGCGGCACCGTGCCGATGGGGGCGCGCGAGGGCGACGGCGCCGTCGACGGCCGCGGGCGCGTCCGCGGCGTCGATGGGCTCGTCGTGGCCGACGCGAGCATCATGCCCACCGTGCCCACCGCGAACATCCACCTCCCCACGCTCATGATCGGCGAGCGCTTCGGCGCCTGGCTCCGCGACGACGCCTGACGCCGGGCCCCCTCTGCAGCGATCGCCTGACGCCGGCGAGGTTTTGCGCACCCGCATAGGCTACCGCCGCCGCACGCTTTCGTTTAGCGTACGCCACTGGAGGATTTGTATGCGTTCTTTGCAACTTCCACTTCTAGGACTTCTGTTACTCAGCGCGCTGGTAACAGCGTGCGATGGCTCTCCCGTGGTGGGCCGCGGCCCCGACGGGGGCGACGCCGACGCCGCGGTGAAGGTCGACGGCCCGGCGCCCGACGCGGTGTCGTGCCCCGACCCCTTCCTCGCGTGCAGCGGGCGCTGCGCCGACCCGCGCAACGACCGCGAGAACTGCGGCGCCTGCGGGCGCGGCTGTAGCGCGACGGAGATCTGTCAGAACAGCGCCTGCGTGCCGGACTGCACCGCGGGCGAGACGCGCTGCGCGGGCGACGCCGACGGCGGGGCCGCGCTCCGCTGCGTGTCGACGCAGACCGACCGGCTCAACTGCGGCGCCTGCGGGCGCACGTGCGGCCGCGACCAGGTGTGCTCGGGCGGCACCTGCACGTTCATGTGCACAGGCAACACCACCGAGTGTCGCCGCGGCGCGATCGACATCGACGCGGGCGACGGCGGCTCCGGCGGCGAGCGCTACTGCGCCAACCTCGCAGGCGACCGCGAGAACTGCGGCGCCTGCGGCAACATCTGCCAAGACGGGTACTCCTGCCAGGACGGACGCTGCCGCGTGCGCTGCGCGGAGCTCCAGGTGCAGTGCCCGACGCCGGGCGCCGACGCGGGCCCCATGGGCGGCGGCGAGATGTGCGTCAACACCACCAACGACATTCGCAACTGCGGCGCCTGCGGCAACGCGTGCCCCTTCGGGCAGTTTTGCGTGCGCGGCGCCTGTCAGACCATGTGCGGCGCGGGCTTCACCGACTGCATGGGCGTGTGCCGCGACGTCGCGAGCGACCGCTCCCACTGCGGCGCCTGCGGCAACGCCTGCGGGTCGGGCGAGGTCTGCACGGCGGGCCGCTGCGTGATCTCTTGCGCCGCGGGCACCACCACCTGCGACGGCGCCTGCCGCGACCTGCAGACGGACAACGCCAACTGCGGCGCCTGCGGCACGCGCTGCCGCCCCGGCGAGCTCTGCTCCCGCGGCGTGTGCACGACCACCTGCGCGACGGGCCTCGCCGACTGCGGCGGCCTCTGCCGCGACCTCGCCACGGACAACAACAACTGCGGCGCCTGCGGCACGCGCTGCGCCGCCGGCCATGTGTGCTCCATGGGCACCTGCCAGGTGTCGTGCGGCGCGGGCACCACCAACTGCGACGGCACCTGCCGCGACCTGCAGACCGACAACGCCCACTGCGGCGTGTGCCGCACCGCGTGCCCCGCGGGCCAGCTCTGCTCGCGCGGCGCCTGTGTGGTCACCTGCGGCGGCGGCACGACCGACTGCGCGGGCCTCTGCCGCGACCTGCAGACCGACAACGGCAACTGCGGCGCCTGCGGCCGCGCGTGCTCGGCGGGCCAGGTGTGCTCGCGCGGCAGCTGCGTGGTCTCGTGCGGCGCGGGCCTCACCAACTGCGCGGGCGTGTGCCGCGACCTCGAGTCTGACCGCGCCAATTGCGGCGCGTGCGCCAACGCCTGCCTGAGCGGGCAGCTGTGCTCCGCGGGGCGCTGCCAGGTGTCGTGCGTGGAGGGCACCACCCTCTGCGACGGCGTGTGTCGCGACCTCTCGAACGACAACCTCAACTGCGGCATGTGCACCAACGCGTGCCCCGCGGGCACCGTGTGCTCGCGCGGCGCCTGCACGGTGTCGTGCGCGACGGGCACCAGCAACTGCGCGGGCGTGTGCCGCGACCTCGCGACGGACAACAACAACTGCGGCACCTGCGGCACGGCGTGCGCGAGCGGGCAGGTGTGCTCGGGCGGGCGCTGCGTGACGTCGTGCGGCGCGGGCCTCTCCAACTGCTCGGGCGTGTGCCGCGATTTCGCGAACGACCGGCTCAACTGCGGCGCCTGCGGCACCGCCTGCGCGTCGGGCCAGATCTGCGTCACGGGGCGCTGCCAGGTCTCGTGCCCCGCGGGGCAAGAAGACTGCGCGGGCACCTGCCGCGACCTCGACACCGACCGCGCCAACTGCGGCGCCTGCGGCATGACCTGCGCGGCGGGACAGGTCTGCTCGCGCGGCACCTGCGCGGTCTCGTGCGTGGCGGGCACCACCCTCTGCGGCAGCGTGTGCCGCGACCTCACCACCGACCTCGCCAACTGCGGCGCCTGCGGCCGCGCGTGCCCCTCGGGGCAGGTGTGCTCCGCGGGCGCGTGCACCGTGTCGTGCGGCGCGGGCCTCACCGATTGCACGGGCATCTG
>CANMAT010000129.1 GCA_947494865.1 Deltaproteobacteria bacterium | reverse complement strand
TACCACACCGTTCATCACCTGAAGCCCACGCTGCACTGGAGCCTCGCGCCCGCCGAGCACGGGCGCCTCGTGGCGCCCCACATCGACAAGCGCCTCGACGAGCCGTCGATGCTCGCCTACCTCGCGCGCACGTTCTTTCTGCCCGGCGGCCGCAAGAACTTCGACGGCACGCCGCGGCTCCCGCGCGACCCCGGCGCCGACGAGGCGTGGTTCACCGACGAGGGCCCGCTGCCCGCCACCGCGGTGGCCGTTACGGCGAACGCCCTCCCACGACGAAGCCTCGCACATCCACCGGACCTTCTCCCGGCGCACTGAGCGCCTCGCGCAGGCCCCGCAGCTCGAGCGCCGTCGGCGCGACCTCGAGCGCGCGGCGCACCGACCGCATCGCCTCGGCCCTCGCCCCCCGCCCCGCGAAGAACAGCGCGTCGTTGTAGCTGCGCCACACCGTGAGCTCGGCGCCCTTCGGGTCGTCGGCGTCGGCGTCGGTCATGGCGCGCGTGAAGGCGTCGACGACGGCGAAGTGAGCGGCCGCGTGCGCGCGCACCGAGGCCAGCGTGGTGGGCTCGCCCCGCGCCTCGGCGAGGAGCCCGCGCGGCACGAGGAAGGGCGTCATCGACGACACGTTCATCGGGTCGAGCTCGACGCGCACGGGGCGGACGCCCACCAGGGCCGACACCACGTCGTCGCGGGCCTCACCGTGGGCGAGGTAGTCGCGCACGAGGGGCAAGAGCTCGGGGTCGCGCGTGAGCACCGCGTCGTTCATGCCCGGGTACGGCAGAAAGGGCACGGGTACCACCGACACGTCGGGCCGCTCGCCCTCGACGCGCTGGGCGAAGCGCGCGCGAAACACCGTCTCCGGCGCGTAGGCGATCACCACGGCGCGCGCGGGCAGCCGCGAGAGCAGCGCGTCGGCGGCGCACTCGGCCACCCACGCGCGGTCGTGCGCGGTGGCCGCGAGGCCCGACGCGGTGATGTACAGCGGCAGCGCGAGGGGCGCGGCGACGAGCGCCGCCGAGAGCACCACGCGGGCGCCCGGCGAGGGGCCCTCGGGCGCGGGCGGCGCGGTGCGAATGGCCCGCCACGCGACGGTGCAGAAGCCCACCGAGAGGCACGCCACGGCGGCGACGGCGGGCACGAGGTAGCCCGCGGCGTCGGGGTTGCCCGACACGAAGCCCAGCGCGGCGCGCGCGAGGCACACCGTCGTGGCGAGCGCGAAGAGGCGCAGCACGTCGGCGCGCACGGCGTCGAGGCGCGTCGCGCGGAGGAGGAGAAAGGTGCCCGCGAGGGCCGTCACGAGGCCGAGGGGCGTGAGGCTCGCGCCGAGCCAGTCGAGCACCGCGAGCAGGTGGTCGGCGAACTCGCCGGGGACGCCGTGGCCCATGTTCTTCTGAAACGCGCGCGCGCTCACCGTCCACCCGAAGTCGTCGAGGGTGCGCACGCGCACGAGGCTGGCCGCGGTGTCGGCGCGGAGAAAGAGAAGCGCATAGGGCGCGAGGCCCAGCGCGCCGATGGGCGCCCACGCGAGGAGCGCGCGGCGGCGCGATGCGTTGTCGGCGGCGTGCAGGCGCTCGAGCAGCGTGGCGAGCGCGAGGGGCGCCGCGGTGAGCGCGATGAAGTGATGGTTGGCCCCGCCGAGCGCGACGAGCAACACCGAGAGGCGGGCCCGCGCCGCGGGGGTGAGCGAGCGCGCGCACGCGAGGCCCAGCACGCCCACGGCGAGCGCGCCGGCGAGGGCGTACACCTCGACGCGCGTGGCCTGACGGAGCACCGCGGGGCCCACGGTGGCCGACACCGACACGGCGAGGGCCGCGAGGGCGCCGAGGGCGCGATCGCCGCGCGAGGTGAGGGCCTCGTGGTCGAGCGCCGAGGCGGCGAGGTTGCGCGCGACGCCGTAGGTCACGCGACCGATGACGCCGAGGCACACCCCCGAGAGGAGCGCCACGCGGAAGGGGAGCGTGGCCACGTGGAGCATCGCGGCGAGGGAGGCGCACACGACCCAGAGCGGATGCCCCGGCGGGTGCGTGACGCCGAGGCCGGCCGCCGCGGCGGCGAGCTCGGGCGCGTCGAAGAATCCCATCGAGGCCCCCGCGCCCCACGCGGCCACGGTGACCGGGAGCGCGAAGGAGAGGGTCTCGGCGAGCGCTTCGATCCAGGGCGTTGTGCGCTCAGTCGAGTTCGCGGCCATCGGTGCGCGCTAGGGGTAACACGGCGCCGCGCCGGGAGATCGCGCATTTTGGTGCTCCCCGCGGCGCGCGCGTTTCTCTATGCTGCGCGCACGCAAAGGAGTTTCGCGTGATGACCCGCACGACCGTGATCCTGCTCGTGTCCCTCGCCTCGTTCGGCTGCGCCTCTTCGGGCGCCGCTCGCACCAACTACGTTTATCACAACGACGCCGACCCGGTGACCAACCGGCCGGTGCACATCACGCAAGGCCCCATGCCCGAGGGCGAAACGTTCACCGGGAGCTACCACTCGCAGCAGGTGGGCGACCTCTACCTCGAGCAGATGAACGACATCGTGACGGGCACCTACGAGTACGACCGCGCCGCGTGCCACGCGACGGGCCGCCTCGAGGGCCGCGTGACGGGCAACCTCTTTCGCTTCACGTGGACCGAGAGCCAGGCCGCCTGCGGGCGCCTGCAGCCGCTCACGGGCCACGGCTTCTTTCTCTTCTGGAAGGAGACCACCGACGACGGCGCCGTGAACGAGCGCCTCAACGGCCAGGTGGGCATGGGCGAGAACGACGGGGGGAGCCCCTGGTCGGCCTTTCGCGACCGCGTGCGGCGCATGCCGCCGGCGCAGTCGAACACCGGCGGCCCGGGCAGCGTGTTCGAAGACGCCAACGCCGTACGCCCCGCCGCGCCCTCGTCGGGCGGCACCGCGCCCTGACCGACCGCGCGCGCATCACCTACGGCGACTGGCAGACGCCGCCGGACCTCGCCCGCGCGTGCCTCGCCGTCGTGGCGCGCGCGCTGCGAGCCCCGCCCGCCGCCATCGTCGAGCCCACGTGCGGCGTCGGGGCCTTCCTCGCCGCCGCGCGGGAGCGCTTCCCCAGCGCTTCGCTCCACGGGTATGAGCTCAACGAGCGCTACGTCGCCCTCGCCCGCGCCGCCGTGGAGGGCGCGGCGATCACCCGCGCCGACTTCTTCGAAACCGACTGGTGCACCGAGCTCGCGGCGCTGCCCGACCCCCTCGTGGTGGTGGGCAATCCCCCGTGGGTCACGGCCGCGGGGCTCGGCGCCCTCGACGCGCGCAACCTCCCCGCGGTGCGCGACGCGAGCGCCCTCACGGGGCTCGACGCGCGCACCGGGCGGAGCAACTTCGACGTCTCCGAGTGGATGCTCCAGCGACTTATCGAAGCCCTTCAGCATCGGCGCGCCACGGTGGCGGTGCTGTGCAAATCGTCGGTCGCCCGCAGGCTGCTCGAGCGCGCGGCCCTCCGCGGCCCGGCGCTGCGGCCCGCGGGCCTCTGGCGCATCGACGCGCGCGCGCACTTCGACGCCGCCGTCGACGCGTGCCTCTTCGTCTTCGAAACGGCCGCGGCGGGTTCGAGCGACGCGCCCGTGTACGCGGGCCTCGACGCGGCGGCGCCGCGAGCGCACCTCGGCGTGGCGGGCGGCGCGCTGGTGCCCGACGTCGCCGCGTGGCGCGCCACGGAGCACCTCGCGGGGGCGTGCGAGCCCGAGTGGCGCTCGGGGCTCAAGCACGACTGCGCGCGCGTGATGGAGCTCACCCGACGCGACGGCGCGTGGGTGAACGGCCTCGGCGCGGCGGTCGACGTCGAGGACGCGGTGCGCCTCCCGCTGCTCAAGGGGAGCGACGTGGCGCGCGGCGCGCGCGCGCCGCACCGGTCGGTGCTGGTCACGCAGCGCAGGCTCGGCGACGACACGGGGCGGCTCGCCCGCGAGGCGCCGCGCGCGTGGGCGTACCTCACCGAGCACCGCGCGCTCTTCGAAGCGCGGCGCAGCTCGATCTACCGCGGGCAGTGCGCCTACGCGGTCTTCGGCGTGGGGCCGTACAGCTTCGCGCCGTGGAAGGTGGCCATCTCGGGGCTCCACAAGCGCCTGGGGTTCGCGCTCGTGGGGCCCCACGAGGGGCGCCCGGTGCTCTTCGACGACACGTGCTACTTCGCGCCCTTCGCGGGCGAAGAAGAGGCCCGCGAGGCCCTCGCGCGGCTCACGAGCGCCGAGGCCGCCGCGTTCTTCGAGGCGCGAGTGTTCTGGGACGCGAAGCGACCCGTGCACAAGGCGCTGCTCCAGTCGCTCGACCTCGCGAAGCTCGCCCCGCGCTGAGCGGGCACGGACGGTGCGAGGCCCCCCGCAATCACCGCGGAGGTGCCCCATGGCGACGCTCGAAATCAAGAATCAATCGCTGGTGCTGACGATCGAGGGCTTCGACCAGCTCTTCACGTTTCGCCGCTCGATCACGGTGCCGCTCGCGCACGTGACGGGCGTCGAGGTGCGGCCCGACCTCAGCAAGATCATGTTCATGCCGGTCGAGACGCAGTTTCGCGGCGTGCACGTGCCAGGCTCCATCGTGGCGGGCACGCTCGTGCTCGCCGACGGGTCGGGCAAGGTGTTCTGCGACGTGCGCAACGCCGAGCAGGCCATCGTGATCGACCTGCGTGGCCACGGCTTCAAGCGGCTCATCGTGGAGCTCTCCGACCAGACCCCCGAGGTGGCCAGGGTACGCATCGAGGCCGCCCTCGGGCGCATCTCGCCCCCGTCGACCCTCGCCTGGGAGAAGAGCCCCGATCAGCCCGAAAACGTCGCCGGCGGAACCTCCCGCTAGACGCGCGCGACGCCACCGTGGTTGCGCGCCACGGGTGTGACATTCTTCGTCATGCGCCGTCGAGGTGCTGCCGCGCGAGGGCGCTCCAGGGGCCGCGCGGGTCGATCTCGAGGTACTTCTTCCAATGCGCCCGGGCGCGCGCCTGCTGGCCCAGCTCGGAGTGGGCCATGGCGAGGTTGAAGTGCGCCTCGGCGAAGTCGGCCTTCAGCGCGATGGCCTTCTCGAAGAGCCCGATGGCGCCCGCGTGGTCGCCGCGCTCGACGAGAAGATACGCGAGGTTGTAGGGCGCCTCGGCCTGCGTCGCGTCGGCGGCCATCGCGCGGCGGTAGAGGGCCTCGGCCTCGTCGCGGTCGCCCTCGAGGAGCCGCAGGTTGCCGAGGTTGGTGACCGCCGTCGCGAGGCTCGGGTCGAGCGCGATGGCCTGGCGGTAGGCCTCCTCGGCGCGGCCGCGGGTGGTCTCGTCTTCGTCGAGGCGCAGGCCTTCGAGGTAGAGCTCGTAGGCGTCTTGCTGGCGGCGCGTCACCTTGGGGCGCAGCACGCGCACCACGTCGTCGCGCAGGGCCTTCACGTCGAAGTCGAAGACGAGCTGCCCCGTGATCGGATCGAAGCGCGCCCCCTCGGCCCGCGCCACGAGCTTGGAGCCCTCGGACGAGAGCCTCCCGTCGGTGAGCGGCTGGGCGAGCTCGGGCATGCGCGCCCGCAGCGCCTCGATGGCGCGGCGAATCTGCGCGGTGGGGAAACCCGCCTCGACGAGGCCCCGCGCAGTGCGCACCGCGATGAGGTCGGCGAAGGTGTACACGGGCCCGTCGTCGGCCACGCCGCTGGGCACCACGATGCCCGCGCGCTCCCACGCCCGCAGGCGCCGCGCGTCGACGTGAAAGAGCTCGGCCACCTCGGCCCGCGCGAGGGTGCGGGTGACGGTGTCGCGCTCCGGCGAGCGGTCGCCCGCGGGGGTGCGCAGCACGGCCTCCTCGGCGCGGCGCCGCGTGTTGAAATCGACGTGGATCACGTGCCCACGGTCGTCGCCCGGCGTCTGTGCGTTGCTGTCGTTCACGAGGCTCCGCGCGACGGTAGCGCGAGCGCGCGGGGCGACGCGAATTTCGGGGCTTCCCGCGGGCGCCGGTCGCCGCTAAGGTGGCGCTTCGGTGCCTCTGGGAGGGTTCACGCCATGCCTGTGGAATTTGTGCTTCGCGTCTCCGCGCTGGGGAGCTCCGTCGACGTGCCCGCGACCCTGGTGGCCGCCGGCCCCGAGGCCGCGCGGGCCTTCCGCGGCGCCGTGTTGTCGAGCGACGTGACGCGCGTGCTCCTCACCGGCGACCGCGACTACTACGCCGTGATCGCGCCCGCGGCGTGGGCGCTCCACGGCGACGCGCTCGCCGCCGCGAGGGGCCGCTACGTGCGCCTCGTGTTCGCGCGCCGCTCGCCCGTGCGCCGCGTGCTGGCCGAGCTCGCGTCGCCCGCGGCGCGGCCCCCTTCAGCGCCGCCCGCCGTCGCGCTCGACCTCACCGAAGGCGTCTCCGGCCGCGCGCCCCTGTGGCTCCTCGCCGACGGCACCTTCTCGACGCGCGCCGACGCTGCGCAGCAGGGCTTCGAAGCGCGCCCGGCGCTCGTCGCCGCGGCCCGGTGGATCTCCTCGCGCCGAGGCACCACCTTCGAGCGCCTCTTCGTGCCGAGCGCGTTCGCCCCCGACCGCGCCGCGCGCCTCGAGCGCGTGAGCGAGCCGCAGGCCCGCGCGATGCTCTCGCAGGCGCGCGAGGCCCTGCGCGCGGCGGCGCCGAGCGGCGACGAGGCGCGGCGCGACCCCGACGGCGCGGCGCAGCTCCGCTCGGCCGCCCTCACGGTGCTCTCGCACATCACGGCCACGGCGCTGCGCGACCCCGCGTGGCGCGCGGTCTCCTCGCTCGCGGCGGCCGAGATCTTCGCGCTCGTCGAGGGCGAGCAGGGCCCCGCCGCGAGGCCCGCGCTGCGCGCCAACGCCGTTCTGCTGCTGCAGCTCCGGGCGCCCGCGCTCGAAGCGAGCGACCGGCCGCGCGCCCTCGCGCTGGTGAAGTCCCTCGCCCGCGAGGCGCCGCCCTACGACGCCCTCCCCGGCGCGTGGAACTTCGCGATGTGCTCCGCGTGGGATTTTCACGAGGGCGAGGTCGAGGTGCTCGCGCGCCAGCACGGCTTCACGGCGGCGCCCGTCCCGCCCGACGCGCCGCCCTCGCGCTACGGCGCGTACACCTGCCTCGAGGCGCCCTTTCGCACCCCGACGGGTCACCCCGTGCGCATCCTCGCGCGCTCGGCCTCGCCTGGCGACGAGAGCGCCGAGATGGGCTCCGACTGGTTCGCGGGCGTGTGCATCAACCGCCACGCGCAGCTCGGGTCGTTTGACATGCGAGCCTCGCGCGCCGCGGTGGCGCAGCGGGGCTACAAGCTCATGATGAACACGCAGTGCGCGGGCCTCACCACGCGCTTCGCGCTGTCGCGCATGTTTCCCGACGCCGACCTCTACTCGTCGTGGGATTCGACGTATTTTCGCACCGCCCAGGGCGGCAAGGTGAGCGCGTCGGAGGGCCTCGACTGCTTCGTGGCGGCCCTCCAGGGCATGGCGCGGCGCGAGACGCACGCACAGCTCGACCGGCGCATCAAGGCCGCACAGTGGTACCACCCGCAGGTCGAGTCCGACCCGGGCTTCGCGCAGTTCGTAGGCCCCGCGCACCCCCTCGTGGTGGCCCGCTACAGCGACGTGAACCACGACGCGCGCGGCGACTTCTACGACGGCTTCCTCGACCTCGACGTGCGCGCGATCGCCACCGAAATGGCCGACGGAGTCACCCCGCGCGACCCCGGCGTGGCGGCCTCCCAGGTGGGCGGCGAGGCCGCGCGCAGCCTCGGCTGGGCGGCGGGCAGCATGAACCGCGTCACGCAGTACTCCGACCTCTGGGCCGCGCTCCCGGGGCGCTCGGAGCTGTTCTACGCGTTCGAAGCCGCGGGGTATTTCAGCCACCTCGAGCCCCCGCACGACGTGCCCACGGGCCTCGTGCGCGAAGACCTCGGGCGCCTCCCCGCCGTGTGCCGCTACATCGCCGACCCGAGCGCCCGAGGGGGTCTCCGCGTCGAGGTGATGTTCCACGCATGGCTCGCGCACGCGCCCGAGGAGCTCAAGCGCCTGCTCGTCGCGGCGGAGGCGATGAACCGCGCGTTCGACCTCAAGCACCTGCCCGCCGAGGGCGCCCTCTCGACGCCGCAGGCGCGGCGCGGCGCCGTGCTGCTCACGCTCGCGGGGCTGCTGGAGTTTCCCGCAGACCAGAACCGCCTCGACGGCCTCTGGGCCACGGCCCTGCGCATGCTCAACCTCCCCGACATCTCGCGCTCCGTGGTGCGCGCGTGCATCACCGACGAAGACCACGACGCGTCGAACTACTACGGCTCCATGCGGGGCCTGCGGGCGCTCGTGGGCGCCGGCGCCGACCGCGGCGCCCTCGGCCGCGCCGACGCCCTCGCGTGGTCGCGCATCGCCGCGGCCGACCCCGCCGTGGGCCGCGCCGCGACGCTCGCGCTGGGGTGACCTCGGCGCGCGCCCCTACGCCGCGGGCGCACCTTCCGCGATCGCCGCGGGCGGCGACCACGAGAGGAGCGCGCTGCGGAGCTCGTCCATGCGAACGGGATTCGTGAGGTGCCCGTCCATGCCCGCTTCGAGCGAGCGCTGACGGTCCTC
>CANMAT010000128.1 GCA_947494865.1 Deltaproteobacteria bacterium | reverse complement strand
GTGCTCGCGCACGGACACTTCGCGGCGGCCCTCGCGTCGCCGCACGGCGCCAACGGATCGCTCCCGGTGGTGTACGCCCTGTGGGCCCTCGGGGTGCTTACCCTGTGGCCCCTGTGCAAGTGGTTCGACGGGTTGAAATCGCGCCACCATGGCGCGTGGTGGACGCACTACACCTGAAGCCTCACGGCGGGATGGGCACACACGCCGCGCCGCCCACGCACATCTGCCCGGCGGGGCAGCACTGGCACGGGCACGGACGGTCGCCCGACGGGCACACCACGGGCACGCAGCGGTTGAGGGTGCACACCTCGTCGCAGCGGCAGCCCGAGGCGCAGCTCGCGTCGGAGCAGTAGTACCGGCGGCTGTCGACGCTGTCGCGCGTGCACGTCGAGCCCGCGTCGCACACGCCCGCGCACTGCGACCCGCAGCCGTCCGAGACGCCGCAGCGAACGCCCGGCGGGCACCGCGGGACGCACACGCAGCGGCGCGCGGCGGTGTCGCACACCTCCCCCTCGGCGCACACGCGCCCCACGCCGCACGGGGCCCCGCCGGGGCACGCGTTGGGAATGTCGACGCCGCCCGTAACCGTGAGCGGGTTGACCGTGCACGCGGGGATGCAGCGGCACGCGCCGCCCTGACAGTCGGTGCGCGCGGGGCAGGGGGTGTTGCACGCGCCGCAGTGGGCGTTGTCGCTCGCGAGGTTGACGCAGCGCGCGCCGCAGAGCGACAGCGGCGCGGGGCAGGTGCACACGCCGCCCACGCAGTTGGTGCCCGCGGGGCAGACGTTGCCGCAGGTGCCGCAGTGGTCGTTGTCGGTGCGCGGGTCGACGCACTCGGCGCCGCACATCAACCGGGGCGGCGCGCACCCGCCGCCGCCGCCGCCGCCGCCGTCGGGCATCTCTTCCGTCGAGGGCTCGCAGCGCCGCGTGCCCAGGTTGCAGCGGTTGCGCGGCGGGCACCCGGTGCCCACGCCGCAGGAGGGCGCGCCGGGGCAGCCGTTGGCGATGGGCATGCCGCACGGGGTGTCGCCCGACGCTTCGAGGGGCGGGCACCGCGTGACGCAGATGCACCGGCGGAGCGCGAGGTCGCAGCGCTCGCCCACGCCGCAGCCGAGGTCGCACTGCCCGCCGCAGCCGTCGTCGTCGCCGCAGCGGCTCGACGGGTTGCAGCGGTTGGTGCACGCGCAGGTGAACAGCACCGGGTCGCACGTGGCGAAGGGGTTGGGGCAGGGGCCCACGCAGCGCCCGCCGCAGCCGTCGTCGGTGCCGCAGGGCGTGTCGGCCTGGCAGAGGCTGTTGCACACGCAGCGGCCCGTGACGCAGCGGTCGCGCGGCGAGCGGTCGCAGCGCGGGTCGCACCCGCAGGTGGGCGTGCAGCGGCCGTCGACGCAGAGCGCCCCCGCGGTGCAGTTGACGCCCGCGCAGGGGTTGGGCACGCAGCGGCCGTCGGCGCACACCTCCGTCGACGCGCAGGTGACGCCGTCGCAGGGCGAGCGGGGAAGGCAGCGCACGTGGCAGGTGAAGCCGGCGTCGCACACGGCGGGGCAGGGGGTGACGCGCGCGCAGCGGCCCGTGCCGTCGTCGCAGAACTGCCCCGCGGGGCAGCGCACGCCCTCGCAGGGCGCGGGGAAGCACCCCGCCACGCAGCGGCCCGAGAAGCACGTCTCGGTGTCGGTGCAGGCGACGCCGTCGCAGAGGTCGCGCACGGGCACGCAGCGCATCTCGCAGCGGTCGCCGCCGCAGGGGTTCTCCGACGCGAGGCACACGTCTTCGGCGCAGCGACCCTGGAGGCAGCGCTGGCCGCGCGCGCACCCGCGGTCGCCCTCGCACATGGCGGGCGCGTCGGCGGCGTCGGCGACGTCGGCGACGTCGCGGGGCGGCACGTCGAAGCGCGGCGCGTCGAGGTCGGGTGCGGTGACGTCGCCGGGGCGGGCGGCGTCGGGGCGCGCCGCGGGGGCGCCGACCACGCTGGTGCTCTCGGCGCAGGCGGCCGTGATCAGTGCGACGAGGAGTGCGGAGAGGGCGCGCTTGCTCACGGGGTTGCGTCGACGCAGAGAGCGGGGAGCCTATCGCGTACCGCCGCGGCGCGAGAAGCCCCACGGTCGAGACGCGGCGGTGCCCCGTTCTGCCTCACGCGCGCGCCGCGGTGTGACGCGGCGCCACGCGCGGGGCGCAGCGCATCGCGGACGGGCGCTATTTTGTGGGCATTTGCGAGGTGTTCTGCGTCTTGCAAGAGGCCGTGGGAGTGGCGCTGCGCACCCACGAAGAGAGAGTCGGAACGCTCCTGGGCGGCAAGTATCGCCTCGGCGCGATCATCGGCCGCGGGGGCATGGGGGCCGTCTTCGAAGGCGTCCACGCGTGGACGGGCCGCTCCGTGGCGGTGAAGATCCTCAACGACGAGCACGTGGACAGCGCCGAGACGGCCGAGCGCTTCTTGCGCGAGGCCCGCGTGGCGGCGGGGCTCGAGCACCGCAACGTGGTCGACGTGCTCGACATGGGCGCCTCCGGGAGCACCGTGTACCTCGTGCTCGAGCGGCTCGTGGGCGAGTCCTTCGCGGCGTTGCTCGCGCGCAAGCGGTCGCTGCCCCTCGCCCTCGCGGCGGGGTGCCTGCTGCCGGTGATGCGCGCCGTGGCGCACGCCCACGCGCGCGGGGTGATGCACCGCGACATCAAGCCCGAGAACATTTTTCTGCACCACGACAGCGAGGGTCGCACGGTGCCCAAGATCCTCGATTTCGGCATCGCCCGGGCCTTCACCGGGGCGCTCACCCCGCGCATCACGCAGCCGGGCTTCGTCATGGGCACGCCGTCGTACATGTCGCCCGAGCAGGCGCAGGGCATCTCCGAGCGCGTCGGACCCGCGGCCGACGTGTGGTCCATGGCGGTGGTCTGGTACGAGGCCCTCACCGGCGCGATGCCCTTCGAGGGCGCGTCGCCGATGGCCATTCTCACGGCCGTGCGCGACGCGGCGCACGCCTCGCTGGCCGAGCGCCTCCCGCAGCTCCCGCGCCCCGTGGCCGCCGCCATCGACCGCGCGCTCGAGCGCGACGCTTCGAAGCGCTACGCCGACATGGGGGCCTTCCTCGAGGCCCTTCAACAATCTCTCGCGCAGGCGGGCGCCCCGGGCCTCCTCGCGAGCGCCGCGGTCATCGCGCGCCCCACGGCCCCCGCCGCGCCCGCGCGCCTCCCGTCGTCTGCCGACGACCCCCTCGTCGAGATCGACGAGGGCCCCGCCGCGCCCGTCGACCCGCCGCCGTCGCGCGTGATGCGCGCGTCGCCGCTCATCGCCTTCGCCGCCGCCGTGGTCGCCGGCGTTCTCTGCGCCGTCGCCGTCGCGCGCCACCGGGGCCCCGTCGTGACGGCGCAGCAGAGCCTCGCGAGCGCCTCCTCCCTGCCGCTCCGACCTACCGCGAGGGCTCCCCGGCCCGCGCCGCCCTCCGCGGCCGCCGCGCGCGTCGCGCCGCCCGTCGGAGACGCTGCGCTCGCCGCGGCGACCGACGCCGGCTCCGCGCTCCGCAGGCGTCGCCACCGCGATGCCCCGAACGCCGCCGCGCACCCGCCGACGCGGGGGCTCGCGCTGCCCCGCGAGCACGGCCCCCTCACCGACTACGACACCGCCCCGTGACCCGCCGCGCGCCGGGGCGGTGAATGGGCACACGCGCTCACCGCGGTGCGTCTACGATCCGCGACCGCCTATGCGACCGCTCCTCCTGGCCTTCGCCGCGCTCTCCCTCTCGCTCGCGTCGGGCTGCCACGCGCCCGCGCGTCACACCGCGCGCAGGCACCGCCGCGAGGCGCCCGCCGTCGACCTCCGCGCGGGCGTCGACACGCGCCTGCTCGACCAGTACACCCGTACCAGTCGCTTCTCGCTCGGGCGTCCTTCGCGGGTGCACGTCACGCCGTCGGGCGACGCGGTGCTGTTCCTCCGCACGCCCGCGGGCTCGCAGTCGCGCGGGCTCTACGTGTGGGAGCGCGCCACCGGGCAGGAGCGCGAGCTCGTGACCGCCGAGCGCCTCCTCGGCGCGGGCGACGAGCAGCTCTCGCCCGAGGAGCGCGCGCGCCGCGAGCGCATGCGCGTGTCGGGGCGCGGCATCACGGCGTACGAGCTCTCGCCCGACGGGGCCCGCGTGCTCATCCCCCTGTCGGGGAGGCTCTTCGTCGTCGAGCGCGCGACGGGCGCCGTGCGCGAGCTGCCCTCCGCGGGGGGCGCCCCCGTCGACGCGCGCTTCTCGCCCGACGGCCGCGCCGTGAGCCTCGTGCGCGGCGGCGAGCTCGCCCTCATCGACCTCGCCGCCAACACCGAGCGCGCGCTCTCGCAGGGCGCCAACGGCAACCTCACGCACGCCGTCGCCGAGTTCGTCGCGCAAGAGGAGCTCGACCGCATGGAGGGCTACTGGTGGTCGCCCGACGGCGCGCAGATCGTCTATCAAGAGACCGACCTCACGCGCGTCGAGCGGCTGCGCATCGCCGACCCGTCGCACCCCGAGCGCGCGCCCGACGAGAGCGCCTACCCCCGCGTGGGCACTGCCAACGCCGACGTGAAGCTCGGCATCGTGGCCGTCACCGGCGGCCCCACCCGCTGGATCCGCTGGGACCGCGCGCGCTACCCCTACCTCGCCACGGTGCGCTGGTCGCCGCGCGCGCCGCTCACCCTCACGGTGCTCAACCGCGCGCAGACCGACCTCGCCCTCCTCGCCGTGGAGCCCGACGGCTCCACGCGCGAGCTCCTCCGAGAGCACGACGACGCGTGGCTCAACGTCGACCAGGGCTTTCCGCGGTGGAGTTCCGACGGCCAACGGTACCTCTGGGCCACGGAGCGCAACGGCGCCTGGCAGATCGAGCGGCGCACCCTCGCCAACGACGCCCCCGTGGCCCTCACGCCCCGCGACGCCGACCTGCGCGGGCTCGTGCGCTACGACGAGGCCCGCGAGGCCCTCTACGCCCACGTCGGCGACGCCTCGGGCGCCGCGCAGCTCGCGCGCATCACCGCCGTCGAGGGGGCGCCGCGCGTCGAGCTCCTCACGCGCGCCGCGGCCGAGCACACCGTCACGATGGCGCGCGACGGGTCGCTCCAGGTGCGCGAGGTGCACACGCTCGAGGGCCTCCCGGTGTTCACCCTCCACGACGGCGACGGGGCGCCGCTCGGCGCGCTCACCGCCACCGTCGAGGCCCCCCTCGAGACGCCGCGCGTCGAGCTCACCACCGTGGGCCCCGCGGGCATTCGCATGGCCGTGGTGCGCCCGCGAGACTTCGACCCGCGGCGCAAATACCCCGTGATCCAGTGGGTGTACGGCGGCCCCCACGCGCGCCTCGTGGCGCGCTCGCTGGGGCGCTACGTGGTGCCGCAGTGGTTCGCCGATCAGGGCTTCGTGGTGGTCATGGCCGACGGCCGCGGCACGCCCTTCCGCGGCCGCGACTGGGAGCGCGCCCTGCACCTGCGCCTCGGCGACGTGCCCCTCGAAGACCAGGTGAGCGCCCTCCAATCGCTGGGCGCCCGCGACCCCTCCCTCGACCTCACGCGCGTCGGCGTCACGGGCTGGTCCTTCGGCGGATACCTCGCGGCGCGCGCCGTCATCGAGCGCCCCGACGTGTTTCACGCCGCCGTGGCGGGCGCGCCCGTCACCGAGTGGCGCGAGTACGACACCTGTTACACCGAGCGCTACCTCGGCCTCGTCGACGCCCACGCCGACGCCTACGACCAGGCCTCGCTCCTGCCGCACGCGCCCACGCTGCGCCGACCGCTGCTCATCGTGCACGGCACCGCCGACGACAACGTGTACTTCCACAACACGCTGCGCCTCACCGACGCGCTCTACCGCGCGGGGCGGCGCTTCGAGTTTCTGCCCCTCGCGGGCGAGACGCACCTCGTCAACGAGCCCGCGCGCGTCGTCGCGTGGACGCTCCGCGCCCGCGCGTTCTTCGTCGACAACCTCGCCCGACGGTAGCGCCCGCTACTTGCTGCGGGTGCGCTTCACGCGGTCGCTGCCGAGCTGCAGGCGGTCGCGCACTGCCAGGCGCTGGCGCTCTTTGTAGCGCGCGTGCGAGGCCTCGCCGGCCTCGTTGGCGAGCTCCGTGTCATGGTCGACGAGCTGAAACTCGACGAGCACAAACACCACGTGCCCGAGGCTCGCGGCGCTGGCGGGCGCGGCCGCGAGCACCTTGGCGGGCACGCGCACGGGCATGTCGACCACGAAGTGAATCACCCGGTACGAGCGCGCGCTAAACTTGTTGTCGACGGGCCCCGTGAGAGGCTCTTCGTGGATGTTGGTCTGCGGCGAGGCGAGCAGCTCGCCGATGCGCGGGTGCGTGCTCGCGAAGGCGCGCGGGTCGAGGAGGGTGTTGTAGCTCTCGCCCGGGATCGCATACGTGAACGGAAACAGCCGCCGCGTGAGGTAGTTGAGCACCGGGAGTAGATCCTCGGTGGTGCGCGTCACGATGCGAAAGCGCACCTTGTCGTAGATCTGCGCGGCGATGGTCTCGGTCTTCGAGAGGAGCTTCGTGTAGAGCGAATCTCTCCCCTTGCGGCCGCCGAGAAACTCGGTGATGGGCAGGCCCTCTTCGAGCATGCCGCCGATCACGCGGTAGATCTTCTGCTCGACGAGCTGAAACACCTCGGCGTCGCTGAGCGGGAGCACATACAAAAGCTCGCGACCCTGCAGGTGATGAATGATGTGCATCACCTTCAAGATCACGCAGGCGCACACCTGCTTGTGGCCCTTGGAGGCGGCCGTGAGCATCAGCTCTTCGACGGACATTTCGCCGAAGGGGCGGGGAATGGGGTACTCGAAGTTGCGCCGCAGGTACGCGATCGCCTCGGCCTTGATGGCGTTCATGCGAAGGCGATCGGTGGGGCTGTCGGGGGCGAACTCCTGCACGCGCAGAAAGTCGTCGACGTCGCCGGCGGTGGCCACGTTGAGCCGCTGCCAGTCGATCACCGAGTCGCCGCGCAACACATTCCAGATCGACTCGAGGTCGCAGAGCGAGAACTGGTCGATCGTGCGGAAGCCCGCCGTAGTGTCGGTCGGCATCGGTAGGCCGACGGTAGTCACCGCGCGGAGGCGAAGGGAAGCGCCGAGTGCACCCTCGCGGTGACCGACGCGCGCACCGTCACTTGGGCGAGGTCGACGAGGTGGACGCGCGCTTGGGCTCCGGCGCCGCCGGGCGACGACCGAGCTGCAGGGTGCCGAAGAAGAGACAGCAGGTCATGCCGAGGGCCATCACGTTGCCCACCATCGCATGCTCACAACCCATCAACGCCATCGGGAGGGAGGCCAGCAGTGCGATACGGAACCTTGCTCGATCCATCGTCAGCCCTCATCGGTTTCACGAAACCTGCACAGTGCAACAGGCCTCTTGAAGTCGTTGCCTACATGTAAGGATATCGGACTACATCGAAGAATAGCGGTCCACTTCTAGTCAAGCCCCCCTCCCGGCACAAGACCGAATCCGTCTACTCCCTGATGTTTGTGCAGAATTATTGACTTGACACATCAGGCTGTGCGTACGACGCGCCCACCCAACATGGCTGAACCAATGATCCTCGTGGTGGCGAACCAGAAGGGCGGCGTGGGCAAGACCACGACGGCCGTGAACCTCGCCGCCGGCCTCGCGCGCAGGGGCCTCAAGACGCTGCTCGTCGACCTCGACATTCAGGGCAGCGCGAGCGCCACGCTCGGGGCCACGCCCGCCGACGACGCGGTCGACGTGGCGAAGGTGCTCCTCGACGAGCGCAGCCTCGACGCGGCCATCGTGCCCACGCGCCTCGACAACCTGTGGATCGCGCCCGCGGGCGAGCGCATGGCCGTGGTCGACCTGCACCTCGCGTCGGCCTACGGGCGCGAGCGGGTGTTCGAGCGCTCGCTCAAAGGCCCCCTCGTCGAGTCGATGGACGTGGTGGTGGTCGACACGGCGCCGTACCTCGGGCTGCTCACGGTCAACGCGCTGGTGGCGGCGCAGCGGGTGCTCATCCCGGTGTCGTGCGAGTACCTGCCGATGCTGGGCTTGAAGCTCCTGGGCGAGACGCTGCAGAAGCTCCGCGAGCGCGCGGGGGCCAAGGCCGAGGTGCTCGGCTACGCGCTCACCCTCGTCGACCGCCGCGAGCGCATCACCGGCGAGGTCGAGGAGCTCCTGCGCAAGCGCTTCGGCGCGCTGGTGTTCGACACGGTGATTCGCGCCAACACGCAGCATAAGTCGGCGCCGTCGCACAAGAAGACCATCTTCGAGCACGAGCCCGAGGGGGGCAAAGGCCGCGAAGACTACGAGGGCCTCACGCGCGAGGTGATCGCCCGCGTCGGCCTCGCGGCGCCCGCGAAGAAGAAGAGCCCGCGCAAGCGCACGCCGTGAGTTGAACGCGCGCGACCTCGGCTGCTATAGGGCGACGCGATGGCTCACAGGGTCGCCTTCGCGGGCTACGAACTGGCGGTCGAAGAGCGCGGATCCACGGGCGCTCCCGTGGTGCTCGTGCACAGCACGGGCATGTCGTCGCAGCAGTGGAAGCGCCTCGCGGCGCGCCTC
>CANMAT010000127.1 GCA_947494865.1 Deltaproteobacteria bacterium | reverse complement strand
GGCCACGGCGCCGTCGGCGCCCGCGTCGACGCGCGGGGGCAGCGGCGGCGGGTTGCGGTTGCACCCGTCGCAGCCGAGGAGGAGCCACGTCGCGACGATCACCTTATAAAGACGCACCATTGCCGCGAGACGCCTACCACGGCCCGGGTCGTCGGAGCAATGCGCGCGCGTCGCCCCTCAGGGCGGCAGCACCCGCACACCGAGCGCCGCCATGTGGTTGATCGCCGCGCGCACCTGCGGCGCGAACTGCTCCGCCAGCCGCGCGCGCGTCGCGGCGCGGGCGTGGGCGTAGCGGTCGCGCACGATGCGATCGGACGCGCGCTGCCGCACGGCGGCGTCTTCGATGCGCGCCTCGGGGACGCGCTCGAGCAGCTGCACCACGTGCCATCGCGACGACGCGCCGCGCCCGCGACGCCCGCCGCGCCCCCGCGACGCCCCGCGCGTCACCGCGCCCTGCACGGGATCGTCGGCCACCGCGAAGGGCTCGGTGAGCGCGAAGCCAATGGTCACTACGCCCGGCAGGACGCCCGTCGCTCCCTCGCTCGTGAGCAGCCCCAGGTCGCCGCCGTCGCGCTGTGCGAGCGGGTCGATCGAGCGCGGGAGGAGGTCTTCGAACGCAGCCCCCGCGCGCAGCGCGGCGATGGCCTCGCGCGCCTCGGGCAACGTCGCGAACACCAGCTGCCGGAGGTGAACCCGCGCCTCGCGCATGCGGCTCTCGGGGTGCTCCTCGAGCCACCGATCGAGCTCGCGCTCGGTGGGCCTCCGCGCGGCCAGCGCCGTGCGCGCCTCGTCGCGAATGAGGGCGTCGGCCAGCGCGCGCGCCACGGCAGGCTCGACACGCGGCGGCATCGCCTCGGCCTCGGCCGCGAGCAGGGCGTCGTCGACGAGGCCCCGCAGCATGGCGCGCGCGTCGTCGGCGCCGAGCCCCGCGCGCAGCCGCTGCTCGCGCACGATGGCCACGTCGCACGCGGTGATCGTCGCGTCGCCCACCGTGGCCAGCACGAGGCCCGGGTCGTCGACGGCGAGGGGGCACCGCACGGCCACGTGGTCGGGCGCCTCGCGCTCGCTGCGGTGGTGATGCCGATGGTTCATCGGCGCCAGCGACGCGGGCCCGTGGCCCTCGGTGCGCGCGCGCACCACGGCGGTCGGCGCGCACGCGACGCCGCTCGCGCAGCTCCCCACGAAGGACGCCAGCGCGAGGGTCGCCAGGGCCATCCAGGGGCGCCGCACCATCACCGCGCGACCTATACCGCACTCCCGCGACGGGTCGCCACCTCGCGGCTACTGCGCCACCACCAGGGGCTCGATCTCCGCGAGGAGGCGCTCGGCGTTGGTGACCCCGTCGCCGTCGTCGAAGCGCCGCGAGAGGCGCATGTCGGGCGTAAGCTTGTAGGCGCTTCTCCGCCCCGCGCAGAGCTCCATCACCTTCGCGGCGTCGAGCGGAGAGTCTTCGCGCAGGTGCAGCACCACGCGCTCGCGCGACGCCTCGATGCCCAGCGCGCGCAGCTTGCGCACCCTCGATTTGATGGCCATCACGCGCACCAGGATGCGCGCGGGCGTCGGGGCCGCGCCGAAGCGGTCCTCCATCTCGACGGCGAGGTCTTGCACCTCCTCTTCGTCGAAGGCGCTCGCGAGGCGCTTGTAGAGCGACAGCCGCACGCCCACATCTTCGATGTACTGCTCGGGGATGAAGCTCGGCTCGTCGAAGGTGAGCTCCGGGTCCGAGAGGTGCAGCACGGGCTGTCCGCGCAGCTCCGCGATGGCCTCCTCGAGCATCTGGCAATAGAGGTCGAAGCCCACCGCCGACACGTTGCCCGACTGCTCTCCGCCGAGCAGATCGCCCGCGCCGCGCAGCTCGAGGTCGAGCGACGCGACCTTGAAGCCCGAGCCCACCTCGGTGAACTTCTCGAGCGCCTCGATGCGCGTGCGCGCCTCGTCGCTGAGCTGCGCGGGCGGAGGCACGAAGAGGTAGCAGTACGCGCGCTCCCTCGCCCGCCCCACGCGCCCCCGCAGCTGGTAGAGCTGCGCGAGGCCGAAGAGGTCGGCGCGGTCGATGATCATCGTGTTGGCGCGCGGAATGTCGAGCCCGCTCTCGATGATGGCCGTCGCGCAGAGCACGTCGTAGCGCCCCTCGATGAAGTCCATCATCACGGTCTCGAGCGCCTCGGCCGACATCTGGCCGTGCGCCACCGCGACGCGCGCGCTGGGCACCAGGCGCTGCAGCTTGTCGGCGCGCTCGTAGAGCCCCTCGACGCGGTTGTACACGTAGAACACCTGGCCCCCGCGGGCGAGCTCGCGCAGCACCGCCTCGCGGGCGATCTGCGGGTCTTCCTTCGACACCACGGTGCGCACCGCGCGGCGGTCGGCGGGCGGCGTCGAGATCACCGACAGGTCGCGCAGCCCCGACACGGCCATCTGGAGCGTGCGCGGGATGGGCGTCGCCGACAGCGTGAGCACGTCGAGCTGCGCGCGGAGCTGCTTGATGCGCTCTTTGTGGGCCACGCCGAAGCGCTGCTCCTCATCCACCACGAGGAGGCCGAGGTCTTTGAAGTGAACGTCTTTCGACAGGAGCCGGTGCGTGCCCACCACGATGTCGACCTTGCCCTCCTTGAGGCGCTTGATCACATCTTTCTGCTCGCCCGCGGTGACGAAGCGCGAGAGCACGGCCACCTCGAGGGGATAGGCCGCGACGCGGTCGGCGATGGTGCGATAGTGCTGCTGCGCGAGCACCGTCGTGGGGCACAGCACCGCCACCTGGGCGCCCGTCGAGGCGACGTGAAAGGCCGCGCGCAAGGCCACCTCGGTCTTGCCGAAGCCCACGTCGCCGCACACGAGGCGATCCATCGGGAGCCCGTTGACGAGGTCGCGAAACACGTCGTCGATGGCGCGCGCCTGGTCCGCCGTCTCTTCGAAGGGAAAGGTCGCTTCGAACTCCTGATAGAGCATCCCCGGCGCTGCAAACACCCGGCCCGGGTGGGCCTTGCGCTCGGCGTAGAGCTTGAGCAGCTCATCGGCCATCTGCTTCACGGCCCGCTCGACGCGCGCCTTGCTCTTCGCGAAGGTGGCGCCGCCCAGGCGATCCATGCGCGGCACACCGTCGCCGCCCGAAAACTTCTGAATCTGATTGAGGCGCGTGACGGGCAGGTACAGCCTGTCGCCGCCCGCGTACTCGATCACGAGGAGGTCGGTCTCGGTGGCGCCCACCTTGCGGTGAATGAGCCCCTGATACTTTCCGATGCCGTGGTCGACGTGCACCACGTGGTCGCCCACGGTGAGCGCGCGCAGGTCGTCGATGAAGGGCCGCGCCTTGTTGCCCTCTCCCCGCTTGCGCGAGGCGCGGCGGGCGCGGGCGCCGAAGATCTCCTCTTCGGTCACCGCGGCGAGCTTGCGCGAGGGCATCGCGAAGCCCCGCGCGAGCTCGCCCACCACCACGTCGACCTGCGGCGCGGCGCCGTCGGCGGGCGCGTGCGCGAGCGCCGTGTTGAAGGTGCCCGTGTGGAGCTGCACCGCGAGGTCGTGCCCGCGCAGCAGCGTCGCCACGCGCTCGGCCTGCGTGGGCGTGCGCCCCGTCACGAGCACGCGGTAGCCCTCGGACATCCAATAGCGGCACTGCTCCACGAGGGGCACCAGCGCGTCGGCCTTGCCCTTCTCGGTGCGCGCCGCGCGAATGTCGGCCGCGAGCCGCGTGAGGCCTTCGGCCCCCACGTCGAGCACCGCGGCGTCGACGGGTACGTACTCGCGCGCGTCGCCCACGTCGGCAGATCGCACGACGATCTCGTGGGCCGACACCGTGCGGTGCCGCGCGAGCGACGCGACGAGCGACGCCTCGTCGACGTAGTGGTCTTCGAACGCGAACGTGGGCAGGCGCTTCTCGACGCGCGCGGCGTGGTCGCGCGACGCGTGCGAGAGCTCGGCGCGCAGTGTTTCGAGGGCGCGGGCGGGGCGGTCCCACACGACGAGCACGTCGGGGGGGAGGTACGCCGTGAGCGGGTCGAGCGCCTCGTAGTACGCTGGCAGAAAGCCCTCGGCGCCGAAGAAGGTGCGGCCGCCCTCCACGTCCTCGAGCAGCTTGATGCACTGGTTGCTCGGGAGGTTCACCGCGTCGGCGAGCTCGCGCACGCGGCGCCGCGCGCGGGCCCGCTCGGCCTCGCCCACGAGCGCCTCGCGCGCGGGGTGAATGAACAGCTCCTTCACCGTTCGCACGGTGCGCTGCCCCTCGGGGTCGAAGAGCTTGATCGTGAGGCACAGCTCCTCGTCGAGCTCGATGCGCGCGGGCCACCGCGAGCTCGGCGGCCACACGTCGATCACCGCGCCGCGCGCCGCGAAGGTCCCCGGGTCTTCGACCACGGGCACGCGGAGGTAACCTCCCTCGGCCAGGCCCTTGAGCAACCCTCCGCGGTCGACGAGCTCCTCGGCCTGCACCAGGTCGCACCGGGGCCCGAGGGCCTCGCGCGGCACGAGCTTGCGCACGAGCGCCGACGCCGACGCCACGAGCACCCGCCACGGCAGCGACTGCGAGAGGTGAAACAGGGTCGCGAGGCGGTCCATCGCGGTGCGACGGTCGGGCGCCACCTCGACGTAGGGCGACGCCTCCGGCGCCGGGAGCAGCAGCACCTCGCCGCGACCCTCTTCGGCCGCGTCGGCGTCCTCGCGCGAGCCCAGAAAGAACGAGATGTCCGACGCGAGCCGGCGCGCCTCCTCGCCGTCCGCGGCGACCACGAGGAGCGGCGCCGCGCTCCGGCGCGCCACGGCGGCGATCAGCGACCCGAACGCGCCTCCCGCCACCCGCGTGAGGTGGGCCTCGCGGGCCGCGGGGTCGGCGAGGCGCGCGACCAGGTCTTCGAACGGGAGCGCGCGAGAGAGCGGT
This sequence comes from Deltaproteobacteria bacterium, assembly GCA_947494865.1. Lineage (GTDB taxonomy): Bacteria > Myxococcota_A > Polyangia > Polyangiales > CAISKJ01. The sequence goes on along the minus strand of CANMAT010000127.1, from coordinate 3,656 downwards.
GCGTCGTCGTCCACGGTGAGGTGGCCCGGGGCCGTACCAGCTTAGTGACCGGCGCTCAATCCCCACGTTGACGGCGTTTGATCCCGCGGCCCAAAGAGGGCATCACACGCTCCCATGAGCGAAGCATCGGAGTCGCAGCGTCGGTGGGTAACCCAGATGCTCGCCGCGCGCATGGTGGCCCGCGTGGCCACCGCCCTCGCCCCGATCGCGCGGGTCATCCCCGTGAAGGGCGTGCTCGTCGCGCGGCGCTTCTACGACGACCCGAGCGAGCGCGCGATGTGCGACTGCGACCTCGCGCTGCTCGGCGTGAGCGCCCGGCGCGCCGCCCGCACCCTCGTCGCCGAGGGCTGGCGCGTGGCCGACTGGAGCAACGACCCCAACGTGGTCGACGTGAGCCACCGGTCGCTCCCGGGCATTCACGCCGACCTGCACGCGCGGCCGCTGCCCGTAGGTTACGGCGCCGTAACCTCTCGCTGGCTCGCCGACGGCGCCCGCGAAGACCGCGCCCTCTTCGGCGTGCCGGTGCTCATCCCCGACGACCGCAAGCTGCTCGTGCACCTGCTCGGCAACATCTTGCGCGACCACGTCGTGAACGCGCGCCCCCACGCCGCCGACGACGTCGCGCGCGTGCTCGCGCGCAGCGCCTTCCCGATCGAGTCCTTCGCCGCGACGGCGCGCGACGCGCGGCTCCGCATCGGCTGCTACACGGCCCTCGGCTGGGTGCAGTCGCGCACGCGCGAGCCTCGCGTCGAGGCCCTCCGCGAGGCGCTCGGGCTCTCCCGCGTTGAGCAGCGCTACGCGCGCTGGCGCCAGGGCCTCGTCGCGACGTCGACGGAGCGTGGGGCGCGCCTCGTGGCGCGGGCGGCCTCACGCTGCGCCTCCGACGAGGCGGCCGACATGGCCGCCGGGCTCGCCGCGGCCGCGTACGGGGTCGCGCGGGCGAAGGCCTTCAATTTTGGAGAGCGTGTGCGCGGAGGATGAAACAAACAACCCCACCGTGGCGGTGGGGTTGGCGGCGGGCGTCGAGGCTCAGCTGGTGATCGGGAGGCCCTCGGCGTCGCAGTCTGGGCCGTTCTTCCCAGGCGAGCACGCGAGGCTGAAGGACTCGAGCGGCAGGTCTTCGAGCACGCAGGGCGCTTCGTAGCGCTCGCGGTCGGGGCTTTGGGTCACCTGGGGGTCGTGGTTCGACATCGGATCGTTGGTCTCCAGAATGGATGTGTTGCGAGACTATCGCAAAACAATCATCGTGCCCGCACCAGAAGCCCGACCGAGCGCGGCGTCCACATATCCATCACCGTCGACGTCGCCCACCCAGGCCGCCGCGGTGAGAGGCTGCGAGACCGCCCCTCCGAGGCCCACCACATGGTTGGCGTTGAGGATCGTGAGGCCGCTCCACGAAGCGCGGCCGGTGAAGACGTACACCCGCGGGTCGCTGCCCATGTAGCCCGCAGCACCCGCGAGCAAATCGGCCCCCACGGGCGAAGGCGAGAGAAGCGACGGTCGCAGCGCCGCGGGGTCGTACACCGACGCCATGCGCGTGCCGAAGGTGTCGCTGGTGACCACCGTGTTGCTGGTGATTACGGGCCCGGCGGTGAGGCCGCCGCCGGGGTCGCCGAAGAACAGCGAGACCTGGCCTGGGCCGCTGCCCGTGGTGCCGATCGCGAGGTCGGCGCGGCCGTCGCCATTGATGTCGCCGACGCCACCGCACGAGTACTGGCCGTTGTTGGCGGGCGAGGTCACCGTGCCGGTGCGGTTGAGGGCCGCGTCGGCGAGGGTGAGCGACACGGGCGTCGCCGCCGCGCGCCCGCCGAACACCGACACGAAGCCCGTGCCCGCGACGGAACCGTAGCCGACGAGGAGGTCTTCGCGCGTGTCGTTGCCTACGACGCGGCCGCCGCCGGCGAGGTAGCGCCCGAAGAGCGTCTCGGTGGTCGCCGTGCGGATCAACACGTTGGCCGCGTTGATCGAGAGCGTCGCGGGAAAGGTCGCGCGCCCGAAGATCACCGCGACGGCGCCGCGGCTCGGCTGCGCCTGCGGGGCGCTCGCGGCGATGTCGGCGAGGCCGTCGCCGTTGAAGTCGCCCACGCGGGCCAGCGCGAAGCCGAGCGACGCGGTGGCGAACTCGCCCGTGCCGCCGCCGATGGTCACATTGGCGTCGGTGCTGGCGTAGGGCGAGAGCCGCGAGTTCCAGGTGCGTCGACCGAAGAAGACGTAGACGCTGCCCGCGGCGAGCGCGCTCGCCGAGGTGGGCCCGGGCTCGCCGAACGCCACGTCGCCGAGCCCGTCGCCGTTGATGTCGCCGAGCGACACGGCCGACGAGCCGAAGCGGCTCACGGCGGAGCCGTTGAACTGTGTGTAGTTCGTCGCCGAGATGCCCGTCGCCGAGCCGAAGTAGATGCGCGCGATGCCGCCCCAGCCAGCGGTCGCGATGCCCGAGCCCACCACGACGTCGGCGAAGCCGTCGCCGTTGACGTCGAAGCCGCCCGACACCTCGTTGCCGAGGGCCACGGCGGGGTCGGCGATGGTGTCGCGGATGAGCGGGATGTTCACCGGGCCGAAGTACACCGCCGAGCCGCTGGCGTTGCCCGAGCGGTCGATGGCGCGCATCGCGAAGTAGTGGGGCTGCTCGAGGCGCAGGCCCGGCACGTTGGTCTGGTTCGCGGCCCCGGGGAGGCCGGGCGTGATGGTCGTCGTGAGGGGCGTCGCCGAGTCGAAGTTCACGTCGCTGAGGGGCACGATGGCCGTGCGCACGTCGTAGCGTGACACGGCGCGCAGGCCGCCCGTGGGCGACGGGTCGGACCCGTCGGTCCATGACAGGCGAATGGTGCCCGCGCGTCGCGCAGAGGCGGGCGACGAGGGGATCACCACGGTGAACATGGCGGGCGCCGTGGGTGCCTGCGAATCGACCACCACGCTGAGCGTCGCGCGCCCGACGCCACGGCCGACCACGCTCGCGGTCTCGGCCGCGAGCGTGACCACGTCGCCCTCAGGCAGGCGCACGCCCGTGAAGGTGACCGTGCCCGTCGCCGAGACGGGCGCGGTGATGGCCGCGGCGGACCCGACGGTCAGCGACACGAGCGTGCCCGCCGGGGCGTCGCTGCGCAGCGTGATCGACGTGGTCGCCGTGCGAAACACCTGGCCCGCGATGGGCGCCGTGAACGACAGCGTCGGGGGGTTGCCGACCTCGCGCGAACACGCGCTGGCGCTCACACCCGCGTTGCCCGCGGGGTCGGTTGCAGCCACCGAGAGGTTGGTGATGCCCGGCGCGAGGCGCACGCCCAGGAAGCGGCCGCGGCCCGCGGGCAGCGAAGGCGCCGGGAGCGTGAGCGTGGTGGGCATCGAGCCCGTGCGCGAGAGGGTGAGGGTGACGGGGTAGCTGTCGCTGGTGACATCGATGTCGGCGACACCGAACCCATCGGAGCCGGGCGTCACGATGTCGGTGCAGTTGACCAGGCTGGGCACCGGGGTCGCCGTGTCGACATAGAGCCGCGTCGCGGCCGAGCGGCCGGTGTCATCCGCGTCGGTGACGGACACCTCGATCGTCGGGTTGGCGGGCACCTCGTCGGTGGGGCGCGACGGCGCGGGCGCCGTCTGCGTCACGTTCACGCGCGGGAAGCGCGCAACGCCCACGAAGCCCATGCCGAGGGTCGCGCAGG
>CANMAT010000126.1 GCA_947494865.1 Deltaproteobacteria bacterium | reverse complement strand
TCGGCCTCCATCGCGGCCACCTCGGCCTCGGTGGCGCCGCTCTCCTCACGCACGCGACGAACGACGCGCGCGGCCGTGACGCGCGCGCGGTCGCCCTGAACGCTCGCCACGAGGCTCGGGTCGTCGAGGGCCACGGTGACCCCCGCGATGGCCACCCACGACACGCCCGCGGGCACCTCGCACGCGGCCTTGCGCTGCACCTCGGCGCGGTCTTCGAAGAAGGTCACGCGCGTCGCCTCGCTCGCCACGAGGCGCCGTTCTGCGCGGGTCGCCAATACGGTCTGGTCAGTCACGGCGGTTTCCTCCCACGACCTCGTTCTTCGAGGGCAACGTCACGCGGTACGCGTACTCGATGATGAGCTTCGCCCCCGCGGGCACGATCGCGCGCCACAGCATTCCCCCGCGCACGGCGCTCCCCCGGTCGGCCTGGGTGTACCGCTCGTGCTCGGGCGCGCTGCGCGTGAGCGTCACCTCGACGGTCTTGTCGTCGGTGACCGGCAGCCGGTCGACCACCTCGACGAGCGCCGACTGCCCGAGCGACGACGCCAGCTCGATCGACACGTCGTGGTGCACCACCGCGTCGCCGCCGAGAATGCCCGCGGTCTCTTCGCGCGCCCTCACGTTGCGCGCCACGCGGATGCGCTGCTCGACGCCCATGCCCACGTGCATCGTGCCGCCGCGGTCGATGCGCTCCACCGAGGCCACGGTGAGCAAACTCCCGTCGACGTACACATCCACCGGGCCCGCCAGCAGCGGCGCGTCGAAGGGGTTGCGCAGGTCGGCCTCGCGGTACACCTCCGGGGCCTCGCGCGGCGCGGTGCGCCAGCGCATCGCGGGGGCGGTCTCGGCCTCGCCGATCGAGACGCGGTGCGTCTGCGCGTCGGAGGGCACCTCGGCGAGCCCGCGCACGTCGTAGCGGTGATCGAAGAGGCCCCGCGTCTCGAGTGGGTCGCGGCCCCCCGGGGGCGACGCCACCGCCTCGATGAGGCCCCGCGCCTGGCTCTTCGCCGCGGCGGCGCGCGCGTCGGGGTCGCGCACGAGGCGTCCGCGCTGCGAGCGCTCCGACGCGGGCTTGAGCGCCAGAGAGTCGAAGTCGAGCCACGCGTCGGCGGGCTCGATGGGGAGCTCGCCCGCGGGCTCCGGCGCCCCGTGCGCCCCGCCGCCGCCGCCGGGCGCGCCGAGCGACGCGATGCCGTCGGCGAGCGCGCCGAACACGCTCCCGCCCTTGCGCGCGGGGGGAGGCGCCTGCGGCATCGGCATCGAGGAGGCCATCAGCGGGGCCATCGCGGCGCGCCCGACGCCCTGCGAGCGCTTCTTCTCGGGCGTCACCGCGCCCCCGCGCGTTCGCGTCATGCCCGACAGCGAGAGCGCGGCGTCGGTGCGCTCGTCGTCGGCCTCGAGCTCCTCCGCCATGGCGCCCGCCTCGCCCTCGAGGAGGTCTGCGAGCTGACGCGGGGCCGCGTCGACGATCACCGTGGCCACCGCGCTCGGCGCGGGCGGGCGCGCGAAGGCGCGGTCGTAGCCTTCGAACATGCGATCGAGGCCCGCGGGCGGGGCGCGGTACGCGCGCTTCGGGGGCGCCTGCGCCTTGCCGTAGCGCAGCGACGCGAGCTCGGGGAGCCGCGCGTCGAAGAGCAGGTCGGCGGTGGAGAGCGAGAGCTTGACGTGCGTCCAGTCTTCGCCCGATCGCTGCGCCACGAGGGCCTCGGCGAGCCACGTGGCCTTGCGGCCGCCCTCGCGCATTCGCAGGGTGTACACCGGCCACCAGCGCGCCGCGGGCACAGCGTAGGTGAGCTCGACCCAGGGCACCGCGCCGTCGCCCGCGAGGCGCACCACCACGCGGAGCGTCGGGTGGCCCGCGCCGGTGCGCTCGGCCGTGCTGGCCTGCGCGTGCGAGAGGCGCGCCGCCTCGAGGGCCCCGTCGAGCGCGCGCACCGACTCGACGAGGGCGCCCTCGCGCGCGTCGAGGTCGGCCACGATGGCGGTGATCAGCTCGGCGGTCACCACCTCGTCGGCGGTGCGCGCGAGCACCTCGCGGGGCGAGCCCTCGGCGGCGCGCGGGCGGATCCCCGGCTCGAGCGTGAGCGAGGCCAGGTGGGCGCGCATCTCGCCCAGGTGGTTCTGCTCGTTGCGGAGGCGCTGCACCTGGTGCTCGAGCTCGCGCACGCGCTCGAAGCTCGCGCCCGCCACGGGCCCCGCCGCGGGCACCGCGAGGGCCGCGCGCACCGAGAGCACCGAGCGCCCGCAGCCGTCGGGGAGGGCCGCGCGCGCGCTCGTGCCCTCGGCAAGCGCGGTGACGCCCTCGACGGCGAGCTCGACGTCGCCGTCGGGCAGCGCCTCGGGGAGCGCGAGGCGGCGCGTCACGAGGGCGCCGCGCGCGTAGACGTTCACATGGGTGACGGTGCTCGTGCAGGCGATGACCACGGCGCGCACGATGCCCAAGGCGCCCCCCTTTCGCAACACGCTTGGGTCACGGCGGCCGACGCGGTTACGATGCGCGCCATGAGCGGGGCCGACGATCGAGCGGGCAGGGCGCCCCCACGCGCGCCCATGGTGGGCTGGTATAACCCCAGCCAGCTCGCGCGCACGGGCGTAAAATATAGTGGTCTCGGCCCTCTTCGGCGAGCGCGCCGATTTTCGCGCGATGGAGGCCCTCAGCCAGCGGCCCGTCGAGCACGACTGCGCGGCGGGCCAGGGCGACGCGTGGGTCGATTACGTGTCCGACACCGGCGACGGCTTCGCCGCGACCTACGCCGTGGCGTCGCTCCTCGGGCGCCCCGCCGTCGAGGTCGCCGTCGAGGGCGCGACGCGCGCGCTGCCCCGCGGGCGCGTGCTCATCATGGGCGGCGACGAGGTGTACCCCACCCCCTCGCCCGAGGCCTACGCGCAGCGCCTCGTGGGGCCCTACGCCTCGGCCCTCCCCTTCGAGGAGGGCGCGGCCGACGCGGAGCGCCCCGCGCTCTTCGCCGTGCCCGGCAACCACGACTGGTACGACGGCCTCGGCGCCTTCATGGGCCTCTTCGCCGCGGGCAAGACCGTCGGCAACTGGCGCACCCCGCAGGAGCGGAGCTACTTCGTGCTCCGCCTGCCGCACCGCGTGTGGCTCTTCGGCGTCGACCTGCAGCTCTCCCACGACGTCGACCGCGGCCAGCTCGAGGCCATGCTCGACATCGTGCGAGCGCGCGCGATCGGCCACGGCGACCGGGTGATCCTCTGCACCCCGGAGCCCGACTGGGCGTACCGCGCGAGCGAGCTCGAGGCCCACGTCCCCGCGCAGCTCGACGCCCTGCGCGAGGCCCTCCACGCGCGCGGCGCGGCGGTGGTGCTCCAGCTCGCGGGCGACCTGCACCACTACCGCCGCCAGAGCGACGCGGGCAACCGGCGGCACCTGGTCACCGCGGGCGGCGGCGGCGCCTTCGTGCACCCCACGCACACCTCTCCGCCGGGCCCCTACGACACCCTCGGCGGCACCTACACCGACCAGAAATCTTTCCCCTCCGCGAAGCAGTCGAAGCGGCTCTCGTGGGGCAACTGGCGCTTCGTCGCCCACAACGGCTGGTTCGGCGCGACCACCGCCGCGGTGTACGTGATCCTCGGCCTCGTGATGCCCCCGGCCGAGATGCCCCCGGGGCCCTGGTACGCCTTCGTGCCGCTCCTCGCCCTCGACGGCCTCGCGCGGGTCCGCGAAAACGTCGCGAGCATGACGTGGATGATCGTCGTCATCGCGGGCTTCTTCGCCTTCACCGACACGCGCGTGCGCTGGTACCGCTACGTCGCCGGGCTCACCCACGGGCTCGCGCACCTCGGCGCGGCCCTCGTCGGCGGCGTGCTCGCCCACGCCGTGAGCGACGCCGCGTACGTCAGCGTCACGGGCCTCTTCGGCGACAAGAGCTGGATCCACGACCGCGTCGCGAAGATCGCCTCGCTCGTCGCCTACGTGCTCTCCCTCGGGGCGTGGGGCTACGTCATCGGCGCTGCGCTCTTCGGCGCGTACCTCCTGGGCTCCGTGCGCCTCTTCGGTCGCCACGGCAACGAGGCCTTCTCGGCGCTGCGCTGCGAGGGATACAAGCACTTCCTGCGCATGCGCATCGCCCCCGACGCGATCGAGGTGTTCGTCGTGGGCCTCGACGCCGTGCCCCGCGCGAAGAGCTACGCCTGGCGCGACGGCCGCTGGCGCCTCTCCGACGCGAAGGCCCTCGCGCCGCACCTCGTCGACCGCTTCGAAGCGCGGGCGTAGCCCCAGAGCGCACTAGCCGTCGCGGCGCCACCCTCACTACACTCTCGGGCCATGATGCGACCTCCCACTTCTCTTCGCGCGGGCGCGCTCGCGGCGCTCGCGGCCGTGCTCTCGGCCTGCGCCGGTAGTCCCGTCGTCGGCGGCAACGCCACGGGCGACGCGAGCCCCGACGTCACCGCGCCCGACGTGGCCGACGTCACCGCGCCCGACGCCAAACCCCTCGACGCGCCCGACCTCGACGCGCCCGAGGTGCTCGACGCGCTCGACGCGCCCGACGTGGCCGACGCGCCCGTCGACACGGGCCCCGCGCGCTGCGCCACCGCGGCCGACTGCGCGGGCAACCCCGACGGCCCCGCGTGCGAGGCCACCACGGGGCGCTGCGTGCCGTGCACCGACGCCGACGACCGCTGCGGCCCCGGGCGCTACTGCGTGCCCATGCTCAACAGCTGTCAGACCGGCTGCCGCGACGACATGGCCTGCGCCGCGACCACGGGCGACGCGGGCGCCGCGCTGCCGCGCTGCAACCTCGCCAACCGCCAGTGCGTCGCGTGCGTCACCGACGACCACTGCCCCAGCGGAACGCTCTGCGTGGGCAACCTCTGCGCGGCCGGGTGCACCGCGACGCGCCCCTGCCCCACGGGCCAGACGTGCTGCGACGACGCGTGCGTCGACACGCAGCGCAACACCGCGAGCTGCGGCGCCTGCGGCCGACGGTGCACCGTGCTCAACGCCGCGCCCCTGTGCATGAACGGCGCGTGCACCTTCTCGATGTGCACCGCCCCCTACGGCGACTGCGACCGCCTCGTCGAGAACGGCTGCGAGTCCAACCTCCTCAACGACACGCGCAACTGCGGCGCCTGCGACGCCACCTGCGGCGACCGCGCCAACGCCTCCGCGCGCTGCGAGGCCGGCACCTGCCGCTACACCTGCAACGCGGGCTTCGACGACTGCGACGGCAACGCCGCCAACGGCTGCGAGACCGACACGCGCACCAGCACCGCGAGCTGCGGCGCGTGCGGCAACCGCTGCGCCCTCGCCAACGCGACCGCGGCGTGCACCGACGGGCGCTGCACCGTGGGCGCGTGCAACGCGAACTTCGGCGACTGCGACGGCAACGCCCTCAACGGCTGCGAGACCGACACGCGCACCGCCGTGGCCAACTGCGGGGCGTGCGGCACGAGCTGCCCCGGCGCCGCGAACGCCGTCCCCGCCTGCGCGCTCGGCCGCTGCGCGCTCACGTGCACCGCGGGCTTCGCCGACTGCGACGGGCTCGACGCGAACGGCTGCGAGGCCGACACGCGCGTGAGCAACGCGAACTGCGGCGGCTGCGGGCGCGCGTGCGCCCCGGCGCGCGGCGTGGGCATGTGCGCCGCCTCGACGTGCACCCTCACGCGCTGCGAAGAGGGCTTCGCCGACTGCGACATGAGCCTCGCCACGGGCTGCGAGGTCAACACCCGCAGCGACGTGACCAACTGCGGCGCGTGCGGTACGCGCTGCGCGGTGCCGAGCGGCAGCCCCGCGTGCGTGGCGGGCGTGTGCGGCATCGAGGCGTGCACCGCCCCCTTCGGCAACTGCGACGGCGACGTGCGCAACGGATGTGAGACCGACACGCGCACCTCCACCGCCCACTGCGGCGCGTGCGGAATGACCTGCGCCCCCCGCGCCAACAGCGCCGTGGTGTGCGCCGGCGGCGGGTGCGTGTACACGTGCCTCGCGGGCTTCGCCGACTGCGACGGCAACGCGGCCAACGGCTGCGAGGTCGACACGCGCGTCGACGCGGCGCACTGCGGCGGCTGCGGCGCGCGCTGCTCCACCCGCAACGCCACGAGCGCGTGCGCGGCCTCGACGTGGCGCATCACCGCGTGCAGCGCGGGGTTCGGCGACTGCAACGGGAGCGCGGCCGACGGCTGCGAGGTCGACACGCGCGTCACCGTGGCCCACTGCGGGGCGTGCGGGACGATGTGCCCCGCGCGCGCCAACACGGCGCCGAGCTGCGTGGCGGGCGGGTGCAACTACGCCTGCAACGCGGGCTTCAACGACTGCGACGACAACCTCGCCAACGGGTGCGAGACGGCCGGCGCGTGCGTCTACGCGTCGTGCAACGCCGTGCCGCGCACGAGGCCCTCGGGCGCGTACACCGTCACCACCGGCGGGGTTCAGTGGACGGCGTACTGCGACATGACCTCCGACGGCGGCGGGTGGACGCTGCTGCTCAAGATCGACGGCAACGCCAGCACCTTCAACTACGACAGCACCTCCTGGACGAACACCACGCTCCTCAACACCGGGAGCACCAACCTCGACGCGGTCGAGGCGAAGTTCCAGGGCTTCACCAACCAGAGCTTCACCGCGCTGCGCGTGGCCTTCGTCGAGGGCGCCACCACGCGCGGGCTCGTGGTCACCACCACGGGCACCTCCCTGCGCGACGTGTTCGCGGGCGCACCGCGCAGCACCAGCGCGGGCCGTGCCGGGTGGTCGAGCCTCGTGGCGTCGCCGTCGCTCCAGCCCTTCTGCAACGACGAGGGCTTCAACGTCGGCGTCGGCGGCTACCGTCGCGTTCGCTTCGGAATCGTGGCCAACCAGGAGAACGAGTGCACCTCGCCCGACTCGAGCCTCGGCCTGGGCATCGGGAGCGACAGCAACACCTGCGTCACCCCCACCTTCGCGGGCGCCACCGCGGGCAACATCGCCACCTGCGGCGGCGACGCCGGCGATCGCAACACCCGCGTCTTCGCGTACCTCTTCGCGCGCTGAAGGGGTTTAGATTCGAGGGCATGAAGCCCTCGAAGCGCCTCTCCCTCGTCGCCGTCGCTACGCTCCTGGGGTGTAGCGACGGGGCAACCCCGAGCGCCAGCACCACGCTCACCATCGACTCGCTCAACGTCGGGCTCGCGGGGGCGTTCATCCCCTTCGAGGCCGAGCGGCGCGCGGCCATCGGGCCCGCCGTCGCGGCCCTGCCCTCCGACGTCGTGTGCTTGCAAGAAGTCTGGCGCGAAGAAGACAAAGACATCATCGAGGCCGCGGTGCGCGCGCGCTTCCCTCACATCGTGCGAACACGCCACGACCTTACGACGCCCGTCACCACCGACATCGACCCGATGTGCGACGTGCCCCCGGTGCCCACCACGGCGCCCTGCGCCGCGCCCGCGCTGCGCACCGCCCTCGACGAGGGCCTGCGCTGCCTCTCGACCAACTGCTCCACCATGCCCGGCAACGACATGGGGCAGACCACCTCGACCTCGTGCGCCACGTCGATGTGCATCGGTCAGGTGGGCGCGCTCATCACGAGCCCCGAGCCCGACGCGCTGCGCTGCTACGGCTGCCTCGCGTCGTCGCTCCCCACGGAGACCTTCGGGGCCATGCGCACCGCCTGTCAGACGAACCCCAACGCGGGCCTCGCGTTTGGGGGCCGCAACGGCGTCATGATTCTCTCGAAGCACCCGCTCAGCGACGTGCAAACCCTGGTGATCCCCGGCACGTGGAACCGCCGGGTGATCACCCGCGCCACGGCCACGCTGCCCAACGCGCGGCGGGTGACGGTGTACTGCAACCACCTCACGCCGCAGTTCGACAGCACGGCCTTCCCCTACACGGGCCGCCACGGGTGCGGGCGCGTGGGCCGCGAGGGCTGGGCCACCGAGCAGCTCGCGCAGGCGCGGCGCCTCGTGCAGTGGGTCAACGAGGGCGGCGCGCAGACCCCCACCGTGGTGCTCGGCGATTTCAACACGAGCCCCGCCTCGACGGGCGTCGACGCCGAGGCCGTCGAAACCTACAACTACCTCCGCGCGCAGCTCACGCCCGCGGTGCCGCAGGGCTACCAGCCGACGTGCACCTACTGCCCCGCCAACGCGCTCAACGAGATGCGCACCGTCCCCGTGTGGATCGACCACATCTTCATCAAGAACCTCGCGGCCACCGCGGTGCGATCGTTCGAGCGCACCTTCGTCGAGCCCTCCGTCACCGTGCCGTCGGCGCCGGGTCGCGTGAACGTCTCCGACCACTACGGCGTGCGCGCGGTGATCACCCTCCCGTAGCGGCGCGCCTCAGAGCTGGCGAATCCACTGCGCGAGAATGGCCTTCACCGCCGCGCTCTGGGCCTTCGCGGCGTCTACGCTCTTCAAGGTGAGCACGGCGCGGTCGCTCGACGGCCACGCGAGGAGCCCTTCGGGGTCTTCGACGGCGATCGGCGTGGCCCGCGCCTTCGCCTTCGCCCCCGTGTGCAGCACGAGCTGAATCGCCTTCGTAGACCGGAGGTTGAAGGTCGCAAAGTGGTCGTCGAGCTTGTAGCT
>CANMAT010000125.1 GCA_947494865.1 Deltaproteobacteria bacterium | reverse complement strand
GGTAGCCCCGCGTGCTGGTGATGACGTTGGGCGTATTCGCGCGGGCGGGGGCGTCGTAGTCGTCGACGTCGATCACCGAGAGGCTGCCGTCGCGCGCGATGACGCCCACGAACACGCCGTGCAGAAAGCCCGGCCCGACCTGCTCGGCGCCGCGGCACCCGGTGGTGGTGCTCCTGCACGCGTCGGAGACCGCGATCTCGCCCGTGGCCGCGAGGCCCTGGTACTCGGCCGTATTGATGGGCACGAGGGCCACGGCGGGTGTGGTGAGGGCCACGCGGTCTTCGGCGAGCGAGGGGTCGAGCTGGCGCCGCTCGGGGTTGGGCACGGGCAGCACGTTGGGCATCACCCGCGCGCCGCGCGTGAGGTCGTACACGTGCACGGCGCCCGTGGTGGCGTGGGCGGCGTAGAGGTACTTCGCGCGGCCGTAGTGGTCGGGGTCGACGGCCTCGCCGTCGCACGTGAGGCGCCGCGCCCAGCCCGTGACGGCCAGGGAGCGCGTGGGCACGCCGAGGTCGATGCGGCCGGTCTCGCGCAGGGGCGCGCCCTCGAGCACGTGCACGAAGGTGGTGCGGTCGTCGGCCACGTAGACGCGGTGCGACTCGGCGTCGACGGTGATGGCCGACGGGTGCGACGTGCCCGTGGGGGCGGCCGCGTCGCCCGCGTCGACGGAGGCGTCGAGGCCGCCGTCGACCGAAGCATCCGCGTCGGAGGGCGCGCCGATGGGGGTGAGCCCCAGGTCGACGGGGGCGGTGGGGTCGGTCACGTCGAAGACGGCGACGGCGGCGCGGTCGGGCACCGTGGCGTAGAGGAGCGTGCGGGCGCCCACCGTGTCGAGCGCGAGGTCGCGGGGCGCGCTGTCCATGGGGAGGCGCGCCGCGCCGCGAATGATCTCGCGGCCGGCGTCGCTGGTGCGGCGGGGGTTGTAGAGAATGGTCGCGGCGTCGATGCGCTGCACCGCGCGGTCGCTGGTACTGGCGACCCAGATGGAGCTGGGCGTACCGGCGGGGCGCACGTCGGTGACGAGCGCGGTCGGCAGGCCGCCCACGGGAATGAACGAGAAGCCCGGATACTCGGGGCTGTTGTCGATGAGCGAGGTGCCCGACGCGGCCGCGAGGTCGACCACGGCGAGCTCGCCGCGCTCGCTCTGTGACACCACGGCGTAGAGGTGGCGGTAGGCCACGAGGGCGCCCGTGGCGGGGTCGCGCACGTCGCTGGTCGAGGTGTTGTCGCTGCTGTTGAGCCCGCACTGCGAGAGGCTCAGCGGGGTGACGCGGCCGTCGCCGGTCTGCAGGCACACGAAGGCCACGTCGTTGGCGCGGCTGAGGTTGTACGTGGTGTTCACCACGGTGGCCGTCGAGCACGAGAGCGCGAAGGTCGAGAGGGCCAGGAGCGGTCGCTTGATCACGGTCAGCTCCGGCCCGTACGCCCGAAGGTGAGCACCCGGTGGTTGAACATCGCGTTCGCTGCGCCCGGCGCGCTGGGGCACACGTTGCCGACCCGCGCGTGGGGGCACACGTCGATGATTTCGACCGTCGAGTCGAGGAAGTCGACCACGTAGAGGAGACCCTCGCGGGCGTCGTGCACCACGTTGTGGGGGCCGCGGTTGGTGGCGATCTGATCGACCACGCGGTGCTCGGCGGGGTCGACGACGTAGACCCACCGGGCGTCGTACGACACGGTGTACACGTACGTGCGACCGAGGGCGGGGAGCCACACGGCGACGGCGCGCGAGGGGCCCGCGGGCAGCGGAATGGCGTCGGTGACCGACGGCACCGCGGGGTTGCCGATGTCGACGGTGAGCAGCGCCTCGGGGCTGCGGCTCACGATGTAGGCCGTACGGGCGCTGGCGCCGGGCTGCGGGTCGAGCACGATGGTGCGGTTGTTGGTGCCGGTGTTGAGCCCGAGCACCGGGGCCGACGCCGCGCGGTAGAGAAACTGCCGACGGTCGGAGAGGGACGCAGTGCCCGGGTACGCCTGGAGCAGCGTGAAGGCCGCCTCGGTGCGGCTCGTGGCGAGCCACGTGCTGCGGTCGGCGGGGTTCGCGCGAGGCAGGAGCACCAGCGAGCAGAGGCCCGTGGCGGTGCCGCCCAGGGTGCTCAACAGACGCGGCCCCGGGCTCTGCGCGCTCGCCGCGCCGCCGTTGGGGTCGTACAGAAACGACGCGTGGGCGGTCTCGGCGTTGACGCCCTGATGGGTCATCACAATGTAGCCCCGCTCGGTGTCGACCGAGAGGGCGGAGGTCTCTTGCGGGAGCACGAGCCGCGACGAGTCGCTCTCGGCGCCGTCGCTGCCGGTCGAGTGCGTGCCCGCGCAGTAGCCGCGCTCGTCGGCGGCGCCGCAGTCGAGCTCGCCGCTGGGATTTACATCGAACCAGGTGAGCGTGTTGCCGCCGCGCACGATGGTGTAGAGCCGCTGTTGGCCGTTGGGGTACACCGCGAGGGCGGCCTCGACGGCGTAGGGGTTGACCTTGCGGGTGTACTGCGCGCGAATGAGCGGGGTGTCGCTGCAGATCCACGCGCCGCCCGCGTCGAGGTCTGCCCTGCAGTTCGTGTGGTTCATCCGACGATCGCGCACGAGCGCGAGGTCGACGGCCATCACGTTGCTGCCGTTGTAGGCCAGGTCGAAGTCGGAGTTTACGACGTAGAGAAAGTCAGCGTCGGCGTCGGGCGTGGCGCGGTGCAGCGCGAGGGCGGCGGGGTAGAAGAACTTGTCCGTCGGTGGGTCGGTGCCGTTGTTCTCGGGGCACGCCCCGAGTACGGCCGCCAGCGCGGCGAGTGCGACGATGCGTGTGATCTGCGGTTGCATGAAAGCGCGCGGAGGCTAGTCGCACCACCCCCGCCAGCGCAAGGACGCCCACGGAAACCCGCCGACGGGTCACTGCCAGGGGTCGTGCAGGTCGCCCGTGCGGCGCGGCGCTTCGCCCGTGCGCGTGTGCGTGTGCGTGCCCTGCTGGGGGCCGCGCGGGTCGCGGCGCGGGTCGCGGCGCGGGCGCGTGCGGTCGCGGGGCGCGAGGGTGACCGCGAGCGGCGAGGCCGTGGCGGCGGTCACCACGACGGTCTGATCTTGAAAGCCCTCGGCGCTGAGGGTGTACGTCTCTTCGCCGGTCGCGGGGCGCGCGACCGTGAGGGGCGTCACGCCGAGCTCTTGCCCGCCGCGGAGCACCCGCGCGCCGGGGGCGTTCGACTGAATGACCACGGGCTCGACGGGCGCGCGCGCGACGGCGGGCGCCGCGGCGGGGGCCTGCGCCGCGGGGGCCGCGGGCTGCGGGGGAGCGGGCGCGACGGGCCCCGGCTGCAGGGGCTGCTGCTGCGTGGCCGCGATGGCGCCGACGGGGCCCCCTTCGGGCTGCAGCGTGCTCGCGAAGCCGACGATGGCCACGGCGATGACGGCCCCGACGCCCACGATGGCGCCCACGATGAGCCCGGTCTTCGAGCGGCGCTGCGGGAGCTCGGTGCCCGGCGGGAGCGACGCGGTGAAGTCGGACCCCGAGGGGCGGCCCTGCTCGACGAAGCGAATGGAGCCCACGCTGTCAAAGGGCGACGGCTGCGGAGGGCTCATCGCGGGCGACGGCGGGGGCGACGGGAGCGACGTTGAGTGCGCCGCCGGCGCCGCCTGCGAGGGGCCCGACGGCGGCCCCGACGGCGTAGGCTGCGCGCCGCTCTGGAGGTCGAGGGCGGCGTTGAGCTCCTCGGGGCTCGCGGGCTGAAAGAGCTCGGCCGGGAGCTGCCGGATCACCGTGGCCGCATCGGAGATGAAGTCGGCGCGGTCGAAGCGGCGCGTGCTCACCTCCTGGTCTTCGAGGGCGAGCGAGCTCTCGCCGCGGCGGCAGCGGGCGAGGTCTTCGTGCAGCTCGTCCATCGAGAGGTAGCGGGCCTCACGATCCTTCGCGAGGCACTTGAGAATCACGGCCTCGAACGACCGCGAGAGCTTCTCGCACTCGGGGTAGATGCTGGGCGGCGCGGGCGTGTGATAGAGGTGCGCCGTGAGGATGCCCATGAGGTTTTCGGCGTCGAAGGGGATCTTGCCGACGACCATCTCGTACATCATCACCCCGAGGCCGTAGACGTCGGTGGTGGCGTCGATGTTCTTGTCGCCCGAGGCCTGCTCGGGAGACATGTAGTGCGGCGTGCCGAACACCGAGCCCGTGCGGGTGCGCGCGGCCTTCGAGTTCTGCACCTTGGCGATGCCAAAATCGAGAATCTTGACGAAGTACGGGTCATCGGGCTTACGCACGATGTGAAAGTTGTCGGGCTTGATGTCGCGGTGCACCACGCCGATGTCGTGCGCGGCCGAGAGGCCGTCGGCGATCTGCATGGCGATGTGCAGCGCGAAGTCTTCGGGCAGCGGCTGGCGCCGGTCGCTCCCGGGGGCCTTGGGCATGCGCGCCAGGAGGTCTCCGAGGGAGCGCCCCTCGAGGTACTCCATCACGAAGAAGCGCGAGCTGTCGGGGAGCGAGCCCCAGTCGTAGATCTCGACGATGTGCGGGTTCTGCACCGAGGCGGCCGCGCGCGCCTCCTGCTCGAAGCGAATGACCAGGTCTTCTTCCTGGCTGTACTCCGCGCGGAGCACCTTCACCGCGTAGGGGCGGCGGGTCTCCGTGTCGATGGCGCGGTACACCACGCCCATGCCGCCGTCGCCGAGCACCTTGTCGACCGCGTAGCGGTTGAGAATGGTGGTGCCCACGAGGCGGTCGCGGTCCGACGCGACGACCACGAGGTCGAGCACGGCGCCGTCTGCGTCGCAGACGCGGGCGCTCGCCTCAAGAAACCGCTTGTGACACTTCGGGCACTCTCGCATCGGAATGATTGGCTCTGCGCAATCCACCGAGAGATCGCGGTTTCTGTTTGGTTACCGCGTTCCCGCAGCGGTGACAAGCTTCACACGGGTTAACGCGACGGCGCGCGGCCCCCATCGTGGGGCCTCGCGGCGGGCGCGGCCAGTGCCGAGAGCGATTGCAGCCTCGCCGTCGCGCGCGCCTCGACGGGTGTGCCCGCCCCCAGCGCGGCGGCCTGACGAAGCTCCTCGACCGCGCGGGCGCGCTGCCCCGCGTCGGCCAGCATGAGCGCGTGCAGGTACCGCAGCGACGCCTCGCGCGGCGCGAGCCCGATGGCCTCGCCCATGCGCTGCTCGGCCACCGCGCGATCGCCCGCCACCCACAGCGCCTGCGCGAGCTCGCCCAGGAGCGTGGCCGTGGGCTCGCCCATCGCCCGCGCGCGCTCGAGCGTCGCGGCCGCCGTGCGCGCCTCGCCCAGCAGCCGAAACGCCGGTCCCGCGGCGGAGAGCACGTCGCGGTTCGAAGCGCCGCGGCGCACCGCCTCGCGGAGCGCGTTGAGCGCCTCGGTGCGCTGCGCGAGGGTGGCGGCGGGCTGCGCGGCGAGGGCGAGGCCGAGGTTGAGGGCGGGCATCGGGTCGCTCGCGAGCTGCTGCGTCGCGCGTCGGTACTCGCCGATGGCGCGCGCGAGGTCGCCCTGGTCTTCGAAGCACAGCCCGAGGTTGTAGTGCGCCTCGCCGAGCGCGGGTGACAGCCGCACGGCCTGCGAGAGCGCCGCGACCGCGTCGGGCAAGCGCCCCGCTTCGCGCAGCACAGCGCCGAGGCTCGCGTGCGCCTCGGCCATGGTGCTGCGCAGCCGGATCGCCTCGCGAAAGAGGGCCTCGGCCTCGCTCCAGCGCTCGCCCTGGCGGCTCACCTCGCCGAGGTAGAACACGGGCCTCGCGTCGCGCGGGTCGAGGCGCCGCGCGGCTTCGAAGCGGGCGCGCGCCCCGGCGGCGTCGCCCTGACGGAGGAGGCCTTCGCCCGCGGAGAACTCTCGCTCGGCGGGCGTCGGCGCCGCCGCGCCGCCGAAGCGCCCCGGGAGGTTGATGGGCAGGCGGCCGGGTTGCGCGCGCGCGGTGATGGGGAGCGCGAGGGCGAGGAGCACGACGGCGCGGGCGGTCTTCACGGGCGGTGTCGTAGCGTCGCGGAGCGGTCCCTGTCTACGCCCTCGGCCCTCGCTACGCGCCGCCCACGACCGCGAGCAGCGCCTCGCGCGCCGCGTCGATGCGCTCGCGCGAGAGCTTCGCGCCGCACGCCTCGGTGACGTAGAACGTGTCGGCCGCGCGGCGCCCCTCGGTGCTCACCTTCGCGAAGGTGATGCCTACGCCCATGCGGTGCAGCGCGCGCGCCACGCCGTAGAGAAATCCCGGTCGGTCGCGGCCGAAGACCTCGATCACGGTGGCGGCCTCGCTGGCGCCGTCGTCGACGCGCACCTCGCTGCGCACGGCGGGCTCGGGCCGCGGGCGCAGCGACCCGCCGCGGTTGGCGTGCACGAGGGCGTCGGCGTCGGCGCGCGCGTCGAGCAGGTCGTCGAGCTGCTGGGGGAGGCGCGCGGTGGTGCGCGCGAGCTCCGCGGCGTCGGTGCGCGACGAGCGCACCACGAACACGTCGACGGCGTCGCCGCCCGACGAGTAGATCTGCGCGCCCTGCACGTCGAGGCGGTTGGCGTAGAGCAGCGCCGCGAAGAGCGACAGGAGCCCCGGGCGGTCGGGGGCCACCACGAGCACCTCGAGGAGCTCGCCGGTGATCTCTCCCTCCAGGGGCGCCACGTGGACGCGTCGGGCGCCCGTCGGGTGCCCGTCGAGGGCGCGCGCGTGGCGCACGATGGACTCCGGCGAGGTGGCCAGCACGTAGCGGTCGGGCATGCGCGCGAGCAGCCGCTCGACGGCGCCGCGGTGCTGCGCCGGGGCGCGCGAGAGCGACTGCGCGCGCAGCGCGGCGACGCGGTCGTCGTGGGGGGCGTCGCCGCCGTGGAGGGCCTCGTCGACGCGGAGGTAGAGCTCGTCGAGCATGCGCGCCTTCCAGGAGGTCATGGCGGTGGGCGAGGTGGTCGACAGGTCGGCGACGGTGAGGAGGTAGAGCGCGCGCAGGCGCCACGGGTCGCGCACGGTCTCGACGAGGGCGGCGAGGGTGGCCGGGTCGCCGAGGTCTCTCCGCGTGGCGGCGTGGTAGAGCGTGAGGTGCTCGAGCACGAGCCACGCGACGGCGGCGGCGTCGTCGGGCCCGAGGCCCAGGCGCGCGGCGATGGGCGGCGCCATGTCGGCCCCGACGCGGGCGTGCGACCCGCCGCGGCTCTTGCCGATGTCGTGGAGCAGCGTGGCGAGGCACAGAATGTCGATGCGATCGGTGTCGGCGAGGAGGCGCGCGGGCAGCGGATACTCGTCAGCGAGGTCGCCCCGCGCGATGGCGTGCAGCCGATCGACCGCGGCCAGCGAGTGAACGTCGACGGTGTACACGTGATAGATGTCGTGCTGCACGCGGCCCGTGACGTGGGCGAACTCGGGCACCATGGCGAGCACGAGCCCCAGGTCGTGCATCTCGGCGAGCACGCTGCCGGCGTTGGTCTCGGTGCCCGACACGGGGGCCGTGCGGTCGGCGCGCAGCGGCGTCACCGACGAGGCCGTGAGCAATCGCAAGAAGGCGCTCGCGGCGTGCGCGTCGGCGCGCAGGGCCTCGCACCACGCGGGGTCGTGGGCCGCCGCGGCCACCGTGGCGCGCGTGCCCGACGCGAGCGGAGTGCCCTTCGCCACCGCCAGTTCGAAGATGCGAAGCGCGAGCGAGGGGTCGCGCCGCACGGCGTCGGCGTGGGTGAAGCAGAGCGTCCCGTCGAAGCGCACCACGTCGTCGGCGAGGCGGTCGGCGCGGGGCGCGTGGTCGGGCGTCGGGCGCCCCGGGCGGCAGCGCGCGATGAGGTGCTCCGCCGTGGTCGAGACGGCGCGCGCGTGGCGGTACCAGGCTGACATCAACCCTTCGGTGGCCTCGCCGAGGGCGCTCACGGGGTCGCGCGCGCGGGCCTCGGGGTCGATGTCCATGAGGCGCGCGGCGGCCTCTTCTTGCTCGTCGAAGGCGAGGCGGTCGGTGCGCCGCCCGGTGCGCGCGTGGAGGGTCATGCGCACGCGCCAGAGAAACTCCTGCGCGTCGTGGAGCAGCTCGCGCTCGGCGGCCGACACGGCGCCCGCGCGGAGGGCCTCGTCGAAGCCCTGCGTGCGAAAGCGCGCGCGCAGCGCCCAGCGCGCGATGTCGAGGTCGCGCAGGCCGCCGCGGCTGTGCTTCACGTCGGGCTCGAGGAGGTACACCGTGGCGCCGAAGCGCTGGTGGCGCGCGGCCATCTCGTCCATGAGCCCGTCGAGGAAGCGCCCGAGGTCGCCGTCGAAGCCCGCGCGGGCGCAGCGCACCATGGCGTCGCGCGCGAAGGCCGCGTCGCCCGCGAGGCAGCGCGCGTCGAGCACGGTGGTGGCCGTTCGCAGGTCGGTGCGGGCGAGCGCCACGAAGTCGTCGACGGAGCGCACGGCGTGACCGACGGCGATGCCGCCGTCCCACAGCGGGTGCAGGAGCGCCTCGGCGAAGGGGGCCACGGCAGGCGCGTCGGGGTCGTCGACGAGGAGCACCAGGTCGAGGTCGCTCCCGTGCGCGAGGGTGGCGCGACCGTACCCGCCGACGGCGAGGAGGGCCACGCGCGCGAGGGGAGCTACGAGGCGCGCGCGCGCGAAGCAGTCCCAGAGGAGCGCGTCGAAGGCCCCGGAGAGGCGCGCGGCGACGGCGACGCCGCCGCGTCCGGCGAGGGCCTCAGCGCGCACGGCGTCGCGCTCGGCG